>JAICPS010000758.1 GCA_025929715.1 Anaerolineae bacterium
CTTCACGTTGCCATTGTCGGAGCGGGCCTCATGGGGGGATCGTTGGCCCTCGCTCTCCGGCCGCACGTGAAAAAAGTGACCGCAGTCGAACTCGATCCCGATGCGCGAAGGGTGGCCATGGAGCGACACATGGCCCACGAGATCACCGGGCACTTGCGGGAAGGCATTGCAGAGGCGGACCTGGTCATCCTGGCGACGCCTGTCAGCGCCATTCTGCAGATCATTCAGCAGCTGTCCATCTGGCGACCCGACGGTTGCTTTCTGCTCGATCTGGGCAGCACCAAGGGGCATATTTGCGCCGTGATGGAGGCATTGCCTGCCCAGTTTGCGGCCATTGGCGGGCATCCCATGTGCGGTAAGGAGTCCTCTGGCCCGGAATTCGCTGACGAATCGCTATTTCAGAATCGGACGTTTATCCTTTGCCGCACCGGTCGGACGAACAAGCTCTTAGAACGCGTCGCTCTATCCATACTCGGCGTTATCGGCGCCAGGCCACTCTTTCTGGAGCCAAGGGAGCATGACCAGCTGGTGGCTCTTGTAAGCCACTTGCCCTACTTTGTCGCGTCCCTACTGATGCAGCAGGCGGCTTTGGCAGCAGCAGGGGACGAAACGGTGTGGAAGGTTAGCGCGTCAGGTTTTCGCGACAGCACCCGGCTGTCCGGCTCAGATGCCGGTATGCTACACGATATCGCTGTCACCAACCGCTCAGCAATTCTTCACGCACTACGGAGACACATGTCGCATGTCGAGGAATTGATTGCCCACCTGGAAAGTGAAGACGATTCAGCTTTATCCGCGTGGTTGCAGGAACGGCAGGCCGAATACAGCGCATACCGCGACAGGAGATAACAATGTACTTGCTGATCATGGTGTTAGACGATGTGGCGCACCGCGAACAGGTGTTGACGGCGTGGATTGAAGCAGGCGTCAAAGGCGTGACCGTGTTGGAAAGCACCGGCATTCAACGCGTATTAGAGCGGACGGAAGCGCAACCAATGTTCATGGGGTTCGGCCAACTATTTGGCGCAGGTCGGGTGGGACACAACACGTTGTTCGCAGTGATCGACTCTCTGGACATCGCCGAAGCGGCTGTCAACGCCACTGAGGCTATCGTCGGCGACCTGAGCGGACCACACACGGGCATTGTCTTCGCGGTGCCGGTAATCAAACAGTGGGGAATACCCGAGCCTTACGCGAGGGAGGGGCGCCAGCCGGAAAGCGAACAAGACTGAATGACCTGGTTAATTTTCGTCATTTCCTCTGCCGTTGTGGTCGTCGCCGCCAGCAAACTCGCCGAATATGGCGACATCATCGCCGTGCGCACCGGGCTGGGCGGCCTGTTAGTTGGGACTATTTTGCTGGCAGGCGCCACGTCGCTACCTGAACTGATTGCGTCCATCAGCGCCTTTCGTGTGGGAGAGCCGAATCTTGCTGCTGGCAACTTTTTTGGAAGCAACATGGTCAACATGTTCTTGCTTGCGGTCGTTGATCTGGTGAACTTCAACACGCCCGTGTTGCGCACCCAGGCTATTACTCAAACGCTTACGGCAGCTCTAGCTGCCACGTTGATGACCGTTGCTACTATCTTCATCCTGGGCGA
>JAICPS010000741.1 GCA_025929715.1 Anaerolineae bacterium
GCGTGGAGGGCGTCTTTAGAGAAATAATATTGCCAACGCTCGACTGAAAAACCGGCCTGCGCGAGGCGGCCGGCCCAGAGTTGGGGCGGATCGGTGTGTGCGTGGCGCGAAATTCTGTTGAAGAAGCGGCGATAGCTATCGGCGAGTCCCAGGGGACGCAAGAGGGCAGCGCCACCCAGGTACTCTGTGAACAGGTGGCTGGGCACCGTGATCACCAGCGCGCCGCCCGGGCGCAGGACGCGCGCGGCCTCGTCGAGGACAGGCTGCACGTCGCGAATGTGCTCCAGTACGGAGTTGCTGATGACGCTGGCAAACGCTTCATTGGCGAAGGGTAGGGCGTCACCCGTGGCCTGCACGTTGAGGCGATAGACGCCGGCGCGACGCGCCTTGTTCAGCGGCCCCCACCAGGGATCGGCGCCTACAGCCAGAGGACGACCAAAAGCCATCCGCGCAAAATGGCCGTCGCCACAACCCAGATCAAGAATGGGGTCAGGAATAGTAAGCTGGCAGTAGAAGCGCGCCTCGACGGCGCGCAGCAGGGCGCGAAAGGCGGGAACCGATTTGAGATGTCGCCAGAGAAGATCGTCGCTCTCCACGGACGTTTGCGTCTGTTCAGCGGAGGACATCGGAGCGTTCGTTCATCTGGCGCAGGCGGTCGTACGCCTTGGGTTCTCTGGCGCTCTTGTCTTGTTTGCCTCGCAAGAGTTCGTCGAACAGGCGGATATATTCATTGGCCGTCTGCTGCGGGCTGAAGCTCTCCGCGATAAGCTCCGATGAGCGCGTATATGCTTTCTTGTGATTTAGCACGGAAATGATTGCCTCTGCCAGCGCCCGATAGTCGCCAATCGGCACCAATTCCCCCATGCCCGTCATGGTCACCGGCTGGCGCACGCCGGGCAGGTTGCTGGCGACGACGGGCGCGCCGTTCATCATGGCCTCGATCTGGACCAGGCCAAAGCTCTCTGTGCTGTTGAGGCTGGGAATCACGAGCACATCGAGATTCGTATAAAACGCGGTCAGCTCTGCCCCGTGCAGGGCGCCAAGCTGGCGGTAATGGTCCCGATGTTTTTCCATCAGCGGCGCCAGACTTCGGGCATAGGCGTCTTCGCCGAGCGTCTGCGGGCTGGCGTGTAGCACGTAGGCGCCGGGATGCGCTTCGAGGACGAAGGGCAACGCCTTGAGGAGCACCTCGATCCCTTTCTCTGCGGCGACGCGCGCCGAGATGCCGATTACTTTTTTCCCTTGAAGCCCGTGCCGGCGATGGAACGCCTGTTCAACGCCGGCTGGACAGGCAGCCAGCTCGACGGGTGGCGGAATGATATACAGCTTCTGTCCGAGAAACTGCGATAGAAACGGCGAATGCGTACCGTAATCACGGGTGTAAGTGACCACGGCGTCGGAGAGGTTGCCGGCGATCTGGTTCATGAGCAGCACCACGCGGTTGACGATGCGATTAATGAAGCCCTCCGGAAGCTGGAGGTCGCAATGGTACGTGAGGACGACGGGCTTGCCAAAAAGGCGTCCACGCAAGGCTAACCCGGGCGCATCAAATTGGGGCAGGTGCAGGTGAATGATATCCGTTTCGCGCGCCAGCCGCGTGGCCTGGATACCGAACGTCGGCATGATCACGCCCTTACTGACACGAACGAGGACGGGGACGCGATGTACATTAACGCCATGGAGATTTTCGTGTAGGAGCAGGTCATCTTGATACTGGGAGGTGAGCACTGTCACGTCGTGACCCTGCTGCGCTAGCGCCTGGCTAAGTCGCTCGGCGTAGATGGTCAGGCCACTGACATGCGGCCGGTAATAAGTCAGGAC
>JAICPS010000342.1 GCA_025929715.1 Anaerolineae bacterium
ACGTTGCAGATTAGAGCCGGCTCCAGCGAGTTTCACATGAAACAGCCGGGTTTTGCTACCCTTGCCAGCGATGTTTTCCCGTTGTCACGGAGCGGCATGCGTCACTTTCTGCGCCAGCAATTCTGACAGTCCAGGAAAATCGACCTCGCCTTCCTGAGAGTCGCCGGTTCCCGTCTTAAGCCAAAGATCAAATGCTTCCGGTTGCAAATCAAGCTGCCGCCAGGCATTGTGCGCCGCCACCGCAGCGAGAAAGCGCTGCACAGTACTGGCGACGGCTTCGCGCTGCTGTGATGAAGCGACCCACCAACGGCCAAAGTAGCGCTGCAGATCATAACCCGCCACACATCGCAGCAGCGACCGGATCTCGGCCGCCTGCCATTCGTGGGGGTTACGATTCAAAGTAACATTGCTCTGCTGCAGCGCCGGCAATACCTCCCGCCAACCAGACTCGCTCAGAAATTGGGAGAGCGGCTGGTTTTTGACGGCGTGTAAGTAGAGGTGCCGGCTGCTGCGAGTGAGGGCCACATAAAAGAGACGCCGCTCCTCTTCCAGGTTCTCGGTACGCGCACCATTAAAAGGCATTATTTCCTGGTTGCATTGAGCGATAAACACGGCGGGCCACTCCAGCCCCTTGGCGCCATGTATGGTGCTGAGTGTAACGGCATCAACCTCATGAGCGCGGCTACGTCCTATCTTATGGCGGGACAGTTCGCGTAAATGCTGCACAAAATCAAGGACAGAGCCTTTACCGCGCGCGTAATCGATCAGAGCGTCGACGCCAGCGGCACGCCCCTCGCCCGTTTGTGGAAAACCACTGGATTCACGCAAGTATGTCTTGTAATCCAGGCGCATTTCCAGCTCACGCAACGTTTCGGCGGCGTCGCTTTGGAGTCGCATCGCCAACCAGCTCAAGTCGTCCGCCAATTGCTCTAAATTCAAGGCGACGCCGTCATAAGACGTCTGGGGGAGCGCTAACTGCAGGCCCTGAGTAGGCGATGCGCCACGCTTGAGCACAACCTGGGCGACGAGATCGTGCAGCTGGCGCGAAATATAGCGCCGTGGACGGTTGTAGACGGCTTGCCAGCCTTCCGCGAACCACCCCTTCTGCGCCGGGGTAAGCTTCTTTCCAGCTTGTAAGGAACGCTCTACCCAGGCGAGGCGCACATAGTAAAGCAACGTACGGATCTCGTATCGATTGTAAAAGGGATTGCTAACGCGAAAGGGTATTTCGGCGGCAATAAGACCCTGCTCAATATAAGGAGTCTGCGCATTAAGGCGTACCAGGATGGCCATGTCCTGCCATTGCAAGCCCTGTTTTTGCAGCAAGCGGATCTTGCTCACGATCACCTGAGCCATAGTCGCGGCGTCGCGATGCACTTCCACCCGGGTCTCGCCGCCAAAACCGCGCGTTAGCTGCAGCTTTTTGGGCGAGCGCTGCCGGTTGTTGGCGATAACCCGATTGGCAAGCACAAGCGGCGCGGCCGTGCAGCGAAAGTTGTCGTCGATGACATACTTCCGAGCCTTATAACGCGCGGCAAAATCTAAAATGAAATGCGGATCTGCGCCGCGCCACTCGTAGATCGTCTGATCGTCGTCACCAATAGCCATGTAATTGCCGTGCGGCGCGGTAATCTGCTCCAGGATCTGCGATTGGGCGAGGTTGATGTCTTGGAACTCATCTACCAAAACGCACCGGTACTGAGCCTGCACCGCCTGGCGCACCTCGGGAAAACGCACCAATGTTTCCCATCCCGTGAGTAGCATGTCGGCGAAAGTTATGATGCCTCGCTGCAGGCGTACAGCCTCATAGAGCCGGTAGAGGTCGAGATACCATTCCAGCACAAGGCTCGGCGCGTCCGCTTCTCCGGCGACGGACAACGCGTCGGCCGGCAGCGCCGCCTGCTGCAAGTCGGCGTAGAGCAAGTTGCCTTTGCAGGCAGCCACGTAGGAGAGAAAATCATGCCGGTCGATGCCTTCGAGCTCCGGCGCATACGGTTCCAGGCGCTGTCGCGCCTCCTGTATGGCAACCGTCAGCAGGCGCTGGTCGAGGTCGTAGCTCCCGTCATCCTTGCCTTTAAGGCGCAATTCGGGCCAGTGTCCGGCCTGCTGCGCCTGCAGAATGATGCTGCGCCCAAGAGCGTGAAGGGTGCGCACCTGCACGGAGTGGCAATGAGGCCATCGGGCCAACTTCAGGCGCAGATCCTGCTCGTTACCCTTGCCAAAAGAGGTTGCCAGAATCTGCGATGCAGGAAAGACGCCTTCACGCACGAGGCGCTCCACACGATGCACCATGGCCGTCGTCTTACCCGCGCCCGCAACCGCAAACACAAGCGCCGGGCCGTGATCGTGGGCCACAACGGCCTGTTGCGCTTCGGTGAGTTGGAGCGGTCCATAGGTAACCGACTGGGTCATGACAGCATGTTAGAATGGATTTTGATTCTGTTAATCGACCGCGGACCGCGGACCGCCGTCTCGAGAGATACATTGTAGCACATTTTAGAACAAATGTATTGGATTGCGGCCGCTTAGATTGTGCGCATGAAGAGCCAGCCAAAACGCGTCTCACGCCCTACATTGGTTCGCCAGTCCCCACCTACCCCCCCAATACCCTTTTCACCGTAAAAACGCTTTATGCCGCCAAATTTTCGCGCTGAGGGGCAAATATGGTGTTTTCTTCGCTTGACGAGTACTGTCCAAAGCCCGACAGAATCGCTTCCAGTAACGGTAGCAGCGTGCGCACCTGCCGCAGGCGGATGGCGGCATCCCAGAATGGCTCAAATTTCTTCCAGCCTCCGGCGTACGCAACGTGGCGCAGCCGGCGAGACCATGACGCTTTGCTTTGCGCTCCCTGCCAGATAGCGCTCCAACGATAGAAGTCCCGGTAAGCGCGCCAGTAACCCGTCTCCAGGGCGTTTGGGCTGAGACGCGCCGGCCGGAATACCACGTGACGCGTATCATAAAGATCCCAGTTGTCGTGTAGGATGCGCCCCTGCTGCACCATGCGCAGGTGCAGGGCAGTGCCAGGATACGGCGTCAGAATGTGAAAGGTGGCAGTCTCAATGCCCTGACTGATGGCCCAATCGACGGTGCGGGCGAAGACATCTTCGTCGTCCTCGTCCATTCCAAATACGAAGCTGCCGTTGACCATTACACCCAGATCATGGAGGCGGCGGATGGCTGCGCCATAATCGCGGTTGAGGTTCTGGTACTTCTGCTGCGCGCGTAGATTGTGCGGATTGAGCGTCTCAAAGCCGACGAATAGGCTGCGCAGGCCACAGTCGACTGCCATTTCCAGCAATCGAGGGCGCAGCACTGATTGGACGGTCGCAGCGGCCTGCCACAGCCGCCCCATACCGCGCATACCCGCGAAGAGATCCGAGGCAAAGCGCACGTTGCCAAAAAGGTGATCGTCGAGAAAGTACAGGTGGCGTCCTGGCAGGCGGGAGATCTCTGCCAGGGCATCGTCTACTGTCTGCGTGTAAAAGCCTTTACCGCCCTCGAAGAATGCCTCCTTGTAGCAAAAGTCGCAGCGATGCGGGCAGCCGCGCGAGACCACGATCGAGTTGGGAACCAGATAGAGGTGGCGTTTGATCAAATCGCGCCGGATCAGCGGTAGGCCCAGGAGTGTCCGCTGCTGCGAGCGATAAAGGGGCGCCGGTTTTCCGCCACGAAAGTCCTTCAGGAACTGCGGCCAGGTATCTTCGCCAGGGCCAAGAAACACTGTGTCGGCGTGCTGGGCGGCTTCTTGCGGCAGGGAGGTGACGTGCAGCCCACCCATAGCCACATAGGCGCCGCGCTTGCGGTAAGCATCAGCCAGCTCATAGGCGCGGTAGGCGGAGGTGATGTAAACCTGAATAACGACCAGATCCGGTGTATCATTCAGTTGCAAAGTTTCCACATGTTCGTCCTGAATCTGCACCTCATCTTCCGCATCGAGGTAACCGGCCAACGTCGCCAACCCAAGAGGTGGAAAGAGCGCATATTTGATCGGACGGAAAAAAGGGCTTTTCGCTTCGGTGAGGGCCGGCAGAATCATCTTGACGCGCATCAGAACACTCCTGATGTGAAGGCCGATCGAGGCGGACGGGCCAATCAGTTCTGCCATTCAGTTTGTCACAAAAGGAGGGGGAGTTGCTACGCCTTGAAGCCACCACGATCTGCACTTATGTGCGCCAAACTCAGAACCCAAGTCACTTGCCGACTTGCCATGCTTGTCTTCCGGGCTGAGGTCCTCGTCGATCAGTCGTTATTCTGGCGATAGTCCTGAATCCTCTGTATCAGGTTCGCCAGTTCGCGGCGTAGATCGTGCAGCTCTTCTTCGGCGCCGGCGAAGGTTGAATCCATGGCAAGATCACGCGCGAGGAGCACCAAATCCTCATCAGGGAGGTCGTATAGGAAGCGCAGGACACGCCGCACACGCTGGCGGAACTGGCGCGTGTGTGCGGCGTGGTCCACCGCGAGAGCCGCAGCATCTACGTCGGCACGGTCGGCAGCCGCTTTGCGCGCCAGCATCTGGTCTACGAGCGCCTTTACCGAGCGCGTGATAGCGCGGTTCGGACCGTCCTCGGCCTCATTTTCCTGCTGCCAGGCTACCAGCTGTCGCAGGGCTGCCACTTGCAGCTGCGGCTCATCGCGCAGCTTCTGCACGATAGGCCGGATGGTGATCTCCGCCAGGTCATTGTCCATGACCAGCTCCTGCGCCTCCTCGCTGAGATTGAGCACGGAGGTGAGGTAGATGCGGTAGCGTTTGGAAATACCAATTTCGTCGCTGACCTGATCCCAGGGCACGAGGTCGTTAGGTGAACTATCGTTCACCCTGGCCGCTGGATCGGATGGTGAACTATCGTTCACCCCGGACAACTCATAGCGCAGAGCCCATAAGCCGCGGGCTTTTTCTAGCGCGTTAATGTCTTCGCGCATGATGTTTTCGACGAGTTGGTGCGCGCGCACAGTGATGCCCGGCGCTGTGACCCCGGCGCGGATTTCCGTTGCCTCACGCAGTGTTTCGCCCGCACGAATTGCGCGGCCCTCCAGGGCTAACAGGACGTGGGCCCAGTATCGGCGCTCTCCGGTGACGATGTAATGAGTGACGCCTGCCGGCGCTTCTTCGTCTTCACGCACCCGGCGCACGCTGATGGGATTGATCAATCCGTGGCGCGCAATGCTATCCGCCAGGCGCCGCAGCCCTTGCAACTCCACGCTCGCGCCGGCATTCTCCTCCTGCAACCAGCGGCGCATGGCGCCCATAGGTGAGAGCGCGCCGGCGGCGACCGCTTGCGCAAGGTCTCGAGGCAACAGGCGGCGTGGTTGTTGAGGGTCAGGGCGGATGGCTGTTAGCGGCA
>JAICPS010000566.1 GCA_025929715.1 Anaerolineae bacterium
AGAAGTCATAGAGATTCGTGAGCGCAAAGGCGTCAGCCTGGACGAATTTTTCTCTTTGTTGCAAGAAGGCGAAGCCAAGACGCTGAACCTGGTAATCAAGGCCGACGTTCAGGGTTCACTTGAACCAATCATTAGCTCTCTGGAAAAGCTGGGCCGCGACAATGAGGAGGTCGAGCTGGAAATACTGCATGCGAGTACGGGCAACGTGAGTGAGAACGATATCATGCTCGCCGCGGCGTCGGATGCCGTCGTACTGGCCTTCAATGTCAGCATTGACCCTGCGGCGCGTGTGGCCGCCAGTAGTGAAGGCGTGCAGGTTAAGTCGTACAACATCATCTACAAACTCATCGAAGACATCGAAAAAGCGATGCGCGGCATGCTCGAGCCTGAAGTCCGCGAAGTGATAATTGGACGAGCCGAGGTACGAGCCACGTTCCAGATTAGCAGCGTGGGCACGATTGCCGGCAGCTATATGCGTACAGGTGTGGCTCGCCGCAACGCCAGGGTACGCATCATTCGCGACAATGAGCTGGTGCATACCGGCCCCGTCTCCAGCCTCAAACACCTGCAGGAAAACGTCCGCGAAGTGAAAACCGGATTTGAGTTTGGCGTCGCCGTCCAGGGCTGGAACGATTTTCAGGCCGGCGATCTACTTGAATTCTTCGTCATAGAACAGGTGGCAGCCGGGTCATGAGCACCGTTCGACAGCAACGGACGGCCGAACAGATCCGGACAACACTGAGCCAACTCCTCTTGCTGGAGATGAAGGATCCGCGCCTGCGAGGTGTGACAGTTACGCGCGTGACAATCGATCGCGAGCTGCAGTACGCCGACGTCTACGTGCACGCTCTGGCCGAGGACGAGCGTGAAGAAGAAGTGATGGATGTTCTGCAAAAGGCGTCTGGTTTCTTGCGGCGCGAGCTTGGCAAAACGCTCCGCGTGCGCCAGGTGCCAAACCTACAGTTCCAGTGGGACCCATCGCTGGCGCACGCCGAACATATCAACCGCCTGTTAGACGATCTAGACATTCCCGACGAAGAAGAGTAGCCTGTAACGGTTGAAAATGACCTTTTCTGACGAAAATGTGGGAGCAATCGACGAACTGCTTTCAGAGGCGCAAAATGTGCTGGCAATCACACACATTGGGCCTGATGGGGATGCCATTGGCTCGCTGACCGCCATGGGAACGGCGTTGAAGCAGCTGAGCAAGTCAGGATCACTGGTTTGCGATGATGGTGCACCGGCGCGGTTCAATTTTCTGCCCCGGGTTGACCGCATCCAGAAGTTCCCAGAGGCCGATACCAAGTATGACCTGGTAATTGCCCTCGATTGTGGCGATATGTCGCGTATGGGACAGGCGTACGAAGGGCTGCCCGCGCCGCGACCAACCATCATTAATATTGATCACCACGTCACAAATACTTATTTTGGCGAGGTAAACGTCGTCGACAGTGACTGTAATTCCACAACTGAAATTCTCTATAAATTGTTGCCACAGTTGGGCGTTCAAATTTCAACCGAACTGGCTACCAGCCTGCTGACGGGCATTGTCACCGATACGCTGGGATTTCGCACGGTGGGCGTTTCCTCGGCTACCTTCAACGCCGCCAGCGAGCTGATGGACGCCGGCGCGGATCTGAGTCTCATCACGGCCCAGGCGCTGCTCATAAAGCCCCTGGCAACGATGCGCCTCTGGCAAATAGGGCTTGATAACATGAAACTGGAAGATGAAGGTCTGTTGTGGACTTCCATCAGCCGCGTGGAACGCCGGTCAATAGGCCACGTCGGCTCCAGTAGCGGCGGGTTAGTCAATATGCTGGCTAACGTCGATGAAGCGGCTATGAGCGCCGTGATGCTGGAAGATGACACCAGGGTCTACGTCGGATTTCGCTGCCGCCCTCCATTTAATGTCGCAGAACTTGCGCTAAATCTGGGCGGCGGCGGGCATCCACTTGCAGCCGGATGTACATTGGAAGGCTCTCTCAGAGACGTAGAACACCTGGTGGTAGGCATGGCCCGAGAGACAATTCGCCAACAGCGGGATCTTCTGAAGAACGCCGGCTGAGCCACGCATTGCAAGCTAGCGCTGAATCATCGGTTTCTCTAAGCAGGCCGCCGCGGTCTATGATTGAAGGGATCTTAAACATAGACAAGCCGCTGGAGCTAACATCCCACGATGTCGTCAGTCGCGTTCGCCGGCTGGCGGACACGCGCCGGGTGGGGCATGCCGGCACGCTGGACCCGCTCGCAACCGGTGTGTTGGTCTTGGCGCTGGGTCGAGCCACCCGCCTACTAGAATATATCGTCGGCCAGCCAAAGGTCTATAAGGCACAGGTGCGTCTGGGCCAGATAAGCAATACCTACGATGGCGAAGGGGAGCTCGTCGACAGTGGAGCGGTTGACGTGTCTGTGGCGCAGGTAGAGGCTACGCTAGACCACTTCCGGGGCCAGATTCGGCAGGTGCCTCCTATGTTCTCGGCCATCAAAATCCGCGGAAAACCGCTTTACGAGCTGGCGCGGCGCGGAATGGAGGTGGAGCGGGAGCCAAGGCAGGTGACGATCTACGAGCTAGAAGTGCTGCAATTTGAGCCGCCTGTTCTCACGCTGCACGTCAAATGTTCTGCCGGCGTCTATATACGTTCGCTGGCTCACGATCTGGGCCGAGAATTGGGCAGCGGCGCTTACCTTTCCGGTCTGCGACGCATGGCAGTGGGCAGCTTCTCGATAGAAGACGCTGTTCCGCTCCCGGCGTTAGCAGGCGGCGCGCTCCCACAGTATCTTCAGAAGATGGATAGCGCCGTACGCCACCTGCCCGAATTAAATTTGACGCAGCAGGCGGCGGCAAAGCTGAGCAACGGTCAGTTCTTGGAATGGCAGAGCGGCGATCCTGACAGTAAATTGGTGCGGGCTTATAATGCCCGCGGCGTGTTTGTGGGAATCGTTTGCCGCGAGGCGAATCATTGGCGCCCGCAGAAGATTCTCTACCAGGCGCCTGACAGTAAGAGGTGACCGGCACTTTGGAAGTGCCGGTCGCCTGAGACGGAAGATGATACAATTCGACTCTATGGAATTGACATACGAACGCG
>JAICPS010000761.1 GCA_025929715.1 Anaerolineae bacterium
ACTAAATGCGCTGGCCGATTCGCCATCGGTTCTCTGGATTGAACCTACGCCCAAAATAAAATTGTTCGACGAAATTGCGTCGAAAATTGTGGGCGGCGATGATGGTGGCCCTGGGACGCCGACGATTACACAGCAACTGGCGCGTGCCTTATTGTTATCGCCGGAAGAGCGCGCTCAACGCACATACTCACGCAAAGCACGCGAGATTATCCTGGCGGCAGAGATCACACGCCGCTACAGCAAGGATGAGATTCTCGAGTTGTATCTCAACGAGATTTATTACGGCAATCTAGCGTACGGTATCGAAGCTGCGGCAGAAACGTATTTTGGCAAAACAGCCAACCAGCTCACGCTGGCGGAGGCTTCCTTCCTGGCGGGGCTGCCGCAATCCCCTTCGGTCTACGACGTGTACACTAACCGTGACGTGACCCTTGCCCGCCAGCAGCAGGTACTCGTATTGATGTACGGGCTGAGTCAGGTCAATGGCTGTATCCGGGTTAGTAACAGCGATGTACCTATCTGTGTGGATGAAACGGCCGCGGCAACTGCCGCCAATGAAATTAAAGTCTACCCCTTCAATCCGCCCAGCATGAATGCACGTTATCCCCATTGGGTTAACTATGTGCGCTCTGTGTTGGAGGAGCAATATGACGCGCAGACGATCTATCGCTCCGGTTTCATCGTGTATACCACCCTGGACCCGACGCTTCAGGATGAAGCCCAGCGGCTGGTGACGGAACAGGTTGCCCAGTTAGCTGACAAGAATGCCCATAATGGCGCGCTGGTTGCCATCAAGCCCGCGACGGGCGAGATTCTGGCGATGGTCGGCTCACCCGATTTCAACAACGAAGCGATCGCCGGGCAGATCAACATGGCAGATAGTCCCACGCGCCAGCCGGGTTCTTCTATCAAGCCGATCAATTACATTGCTGCCTTCGAAAAAGGCTGGACGCCGGCATCGTTGATCTGGGATGTGCCCAGTGAATTCCCACCTTCCGGCGACCCGAATGACACTCGTGAGCCGTACCGGCCTGTCAACTATGACGGCAATTTTCGCGGTCCTGTCACCGTCCGCACGGCGCTTGCGAACTCACTAAATGTTCCCGCCGTAAAGACGTTGGACTTTGTAAAAGTCTATGATGACCCGAGCACACCGCAACGAGACGGTATGATCGCTATGGCGGAGCGCCTGGGCATCACCACGTTCATCCGTCCTGATTATGGCTTGGCATTGACCCTCGGTGGTGGCGATGTCAGCTTACTAGAACTGACGTCTGCTTATGGTGTGTTCGCGAATGGCGGCAGAAGAGTTCCCCCGGTTGCTATCCTGCGGATCGTTGATTTCGAGGGCAACGTTGTTTATGAGTACCAACCTCCGCAGCCCGAACAGGTAGTGCGCGCAGAACACGCCTATCTGATCTCCTCGATTCTTTCGGACAACGAAGCACGCGCCATGATGTTCGGGCGCAACTCGCTCCTGAACCTGCCATTCCAGGTCGCCGCCAAAACAGGCACAACGAATGATTTCCGCGATAACTGGACGCTGGGCTATACGCCCGATCTTGTCACCGGCGTCTGGGTG
>JAICPS010000718.1 GCA_025929715.1 Anaerolineae bacterium
CCGCGTCCGCAGTCACGACAAACCCGGCAAGGTCGGGAATCACCTTGTAAACATCCTCAACCTTTGCAGTCCAAAGCGCGGCCGCACGCTTGTTGAACTCGATGCCTGTCGGAATTCCAGCACTTTTGCGTATGCCTGCCATATCGGTCGCAACCACGAGCCGCAGGCCCCACGGCCGCAATGCGTCGGCGATCGCCACCAGCTCAGGCAACGTCTTTCCCTCCATCAGTTCGGAGCCTGCCGCAGGATCATTGATCGACACAGCATTGATGCCAACCGAAGCCAGAAGGCGAGCGAAATCGCGCACACGTTCCAGATCCTTGGAAACATGCCCGCCTTCCCAAAACAGCGACGAGCCGGCGTATCCGCGCAGGACCGAACCATCAAGACGATCATGCTGATTCAAGACGCGCAGCGGCACATAGGGCGCCTGCTGTTCATTGAGATCGTCGCAAGATTGCTCGAGCGCGACGCGCCGCAGCAGCGAGAAAGCCCCATACAAAACGCCGCGGTCGTTATGCGCCGTGATTACCAGATGTTTCTTGCCTTCCGATTCCGTAGAGCGAATCACGAATCCGTCATCGCGGAGATCCGAAAGCTTCCCGATCGCCGGAATTGCCTGCGCCACTGCGTCGTACGTGCCCAACACGATCGCGTTTTCCGCAGGCAGGTTCGCTTCGCCACGCAGCGTGCGGCCCAACATGCCGCGCATACCGCGAATTATTTCCGTCTGTGCCGATTTAACCACTGGCGACTCGCCGAGCGCCACGACCGCCGCCGGCAGCGTGGCATAGCGCTCGCGGGCTGCCTCGTCTTCGATCCTCGCGTAACGCAGCCACGCGGCATCATAGTCCGACGGGGGTTGGGCACACAGTGGCCGAATGGAAAAAAGCACGCACAAGGCGGCGGCATACAGCATGCGCCAGGCTGCGCGATGGATCGGCAGGATAATGCGGGGAAGGATAATTGGCTGCGGCATGAAATGTGGCGAGAGTTGTTGATCCTGCCAATCCATCATTCGCCGTGATTGGGTCGTAGATGGACTGATACGGAGCAAGCTGCCGGCTGGCTCATCGATATGCATTGTGTAGCGCTAGCATGCCCTCCGGCAAGCCTTCGATTCAATCACCGAGAAATCGCAAAGGCGCGAGCCAATGGCGGCGTCGCAAGCTGCGGAGCGATCCACATCATTAGCTCGATGTGTTCGGCTGGTCTGTCACGCTGAGTTGTACCGGTTCGACGCGCGGCACGAGCAGCTGGATAATCGCCAGCGCCAGCAAATACGCCAAGGCCGCAATTGAGAACTGGGCAATGTAGTTGCCGGTCCATTCCTTGAGCCGACCCGCAAACAGCTGCAGCGCGAAACCGCCCATGGCACCGGCAAACCCGCCGATGCCGACGATCGAGCCGACGGCCTTGCGCGGAAATATGTCGGACACCAGCGTGAACAAATTCGCCGAGAAGCCTTGGTGCGAGGCTGCCGCCACGCCAATCAGAAACACGGCCAGCCATTTGTCAGGCACCATCGGCGCCAGCGCCACGGGCAAGATGCAGAGGGCGTACGTGAACATGGCCGTCTTCCGCGCGGCGTTGGTCGACCAGCCCTTGCCCAACAGCCACGAGCTTTGCCAGCCACCAGCGACCGAGCCGATGTCGGCCATCAGGTATACGGTCATCATCGGCCACATGATGGTCTTGATGTTTACATCGAACTCGGCGGCCATGAACGGTGCAAACCAAAACAGGTAGAACCACCAGATCGAGTCGGTGAGAAACTTGGCAATCGCGAACGCCCACGTTTGACGATGCGCGAGCAGCAGCCGCCACGGAATCCGCACCGCCGGATCGGGTGGGTCGCTTTCAATGTAGTCGAGTTCCTGCGGAGTCACCCAGGAATGCTCTTGCGGCCTTCGATAGATCGGCCACCACAGCGCCACCCAGGCGAGCCCGGCCAGTCCAGTCGCCAGGAAGGCAGCTTCCCAGCCGTGGTACTTGTAAATGATTGGGACGAGGAAAGGCGAAATCGTCGCGCCGACGTTCGTGCCGGCATTAAAGATGCC
>JAICPS010000539.1 GCA_025929715.1 Anaerolineae bacterium
AGCCATAACCCACGTCATGAAATCTCAAAGAGTTATAGATCATATACAGGGGCAACACCAGCGACGCGCGCCCGGGCCCGCCGTTGGTTAGCACAAAGACCAGGTCGAACACCTGAAACGAAAAGATGGCCGTGATCACGATGACCGTCGTCAGCGGACCGCGAATGAACGGTAACAACACGTGCCGAAACTGTTGCCAGCGGCTGGCCCCGTCCACTTTCGCCGCTTCAAAGTACACCTCGTCGATGCTCTCCAGCGCTGCGATGAAAATGACCATCGTGAAGCCGTAATGTATCCAGCTCCAGGCAAAAAACAGCGCCGCGAGCGCCAGATTCTTGTCGCCCAGCCAGCCATGTTGCAGGAATCCGAGCCCCACGGCGTCCAGCGCCTGATTCAGCGCGCCATACCTGGGGTTGTAGATCCAGCCCCAGATAATGGCGACCGTAATCGAGCTGAGCACCTGCGGCAGGAAGTAGACCGTGCGGAAAATGACCTTTCCGTGCAGCGACGTTCGCGACAGCAAAATCGCCAGCAGCAGTCCGACGACCACCGGTACGACCATCGCCCCCAACATCCACAGCACGTTGTGGCGAAACGCCAACCAGAATAGCTCATCCGCCAGCAGTTCCTGATAGTTCTGCACGCCAACGAACACGCGCGGGCTGAGCCCATCCCACGCGTGCAGGCTTAACCACACAAGCCGCGCCGCCGGCCATAAGAAGAATCTGGCGTAAATGACAAACGCCGGAAAGACGTAGGCAAGCGCGGTCAGGTAATTCCGGTGGCGGCGCGCTCTCGCCGTCGCCGCCGCCCTCTGTTGTACCGCGCTTGCCGCCCTCTCTACGCTAACTGCCATGACTATTCCGATTCAGCAGCACGAAACTCCTCGTATACTTCCTGGATGTCGACAAATGCCTGCTCCGGCGTCACGTCGCCCGACACCATCTCCTGCATTTTCACCCAGATAGTTTGCTGAACCTCGGGGCAACAGTTGCCTTCGTAATGGCCCGGGCCCGACGCCTGCATCGCCGTAAAGATGTCCACCTGCAACTGGTCTCTGGCTTCAGGTATTTCTGCAAACTGGTAAGGAACCAGCAGCCCTTCCTCCCAGAAGAAGCGCATGTTTTCTTCGCTGATCAGATAGCCAACCAGCTCCACGGCCAGCTCTCTGTTTTCACTGGCTGCGACGACCACCAGGTCATCATACGGCGTGAAGCCGCCCATGTGGTAGGGGAGGTCAGGGTTCATCGGAGGCGTGCGGAAAAAGCCGACCGGGAACCCCGCCTGGCGGAAGTCGGCCTGCACCCAGGTCCCGCCAATGTTCATCGCCGCCTCGCCGTTGATAAAGAGGTTGTTGGCATCCACGAAACTGGTCGAGAGCATGTTAGGGTCCAGGTAGCCTTGCTCCGTCCATTCCACGATCTTCTCGCCGGCCTCGATTAGCTCAGGCACGTTATAGCTGGCCTCAGGGTCCAGCTCTTCAAGGGCCAGCAGCCCGTCGTACGGCATGTTGGTGTGCGCCAGCTGCGACCAGACGTGCTGCAAAGGCCAGGCGTCCAGCGCGCCCACGGAGACCGGGAGATACCCTGCATCCCTGGTTGCCGCCATAATCTCTTCAAACGCCGCCATCGTCTCCGGCGGAGTAAGCCCCAGCTCGTCGAATATCGCCTGGTTATAATAGACGCCGACGCCGGTCCATTCGTAGGGAATGCCATAGACGCGGCCCTCAAACGGCGCGTTGTTGATCTCAATGGCCCGTTCGTCGAAATTCTCCAGCCAGCCGCCCTCGGCGGCGATATCCGTAAAATCGACAAGATGGCCCGCCTCGGCATAGAGCCAGGTGCCCACTGCTACCGGCGGAACCGTCGCCACGTCAGGCCCCGTGCCTCCGTCCAGCGCCAGCGGCATTGTCCGAACCATATCCTCGAAAGGCATCGGCAGCACGTCGATCGTGACGCCGGGATGCATCTCCTCAAACCTGCTCATCGCCTCTTCGAAAATGGTGACGGTCGCCGGCGCTTCGCCTTCGAACCAGAAGGTCAGCGTCACCGCTTCCGCTTCAGCTTCCGCGGCCTCGCCGTCGACCGCGCCATCCTCCTCCTGCTCGTCCGGCGGCGGCTCCGCATTCACCTCCGCCGCCGTGGGCTCGGCATCGGTCTCACTCTGGCCAACGTCATCGTCTTCCGTGTCGGGGGTTCCGGTGCAGGCTGCCAGTACGATTAGCGCCATTGCCAGCAGCGCCAACAGCATCAAATTACGCTTCATCATCTCATCCTCCTCATGTGTAAAACGGCTCGTCAACAGATACGGAACGCAGGGAATTCGCTTGTACCCAATAGGCAGCCTCCTCTTGCTCCTATGCCTCTCGGTTCACTGCGCTTTGCCACGGAGCCGCGAACGCGACACAAAGCGGCTGCGGTCTCCACGGTAAATATCCTTGGCGTACTCAATAGGGCGGCCCTCGGCGTCAAAAGCGATGCGCCGCACCAACATCAGCGGCGCGCCGGGCCGCACAGCCAACACTTCCGACTCGTACGCGTTGGCTACCACCGGCTCCAGAATATGCTCCGCCGCCTCCAGCGTCACGCCGTACTCCTTCTCCAACAGGGCGTAAATCGACTCGCTGGTCAGGTCATACTCCTCGATGCCTTCGCAAATGTGGGCGGGAAAGTAAGAGTGCTCTAGCGCCATCGGCTCGCCATTGACCGTGCGCAGGCGATGAATGTAATAAAGCGGCTGGCCGATACCCAGCTGAAGCAAGGCCGCGATTTGCTTGCTCGCCGGCGCCTTCTCCAGAGAGAGCAACCTGGCGCCTGGCTTCAACCCTCTTTGCAGCATCGCTTCCGAAAAGCCGACCAGCACGTCAACCTGCTGCTCCAGCTTGGGCTCGGCAATATAGGTGCCGCTCCCCTGGCGGCGGTCTAGCATGCCGTGCCCATCCAGCTCGTCCAGCGCCTCTCGCAGCGTCATCCGGCTGACGCCCAACTGCTTGCTCAAATCGCGCTCAGACGGAAGCTTGTCCCCAGGCTTGTAAGTCCCGTTCTCAATCTGTTCCGTAAGCGATTCAAAGATCTGAATATAAGACGGTTTATTCATATAACTTGTCAAAATGGAAATGATAGGTATAGTGGTCTATACCATTCTAATCGACCACCGCTTACTTGTCAACCATAAGGAAAATCTCTATGTCCTGGCACACCCCCGGAGAAGTACACGCTTACTCTTTCACCGGAACCACCTTGCAACTCCAATGCCCGCGCGCCCGCGTCGCCATCTCCATCCTCAACGC
>JAICPS010000317.1 GCA_025929715.1 Anaerolineae bacterium
AAATGCAGCGCACAATTTGATCGACCTACGTTCTCCACCGGGCAATCGTCTTGAAGCCTTGAGCGGCAATCGGACAGGATTTTACAGTATTCGTGTTAATGAACAGTGGCGGATCATCTTTCGCTGGAGAGATGGTAATGTACATGACGTACAGCTAATTGATTATCACTAAAGGTAATAGCCAAATGATTCCTGAAAATCGCGTGCCTACCCACCCAGGGGAAATATTGCAAGAAGAGTTCTTAAATCCACTAGGTATTACTCAAGTGGCCTTAGCGAAACATCTAGGTATACCCACGCAAAGGGTCAACGAACTGGTTCGGGGCAAGCGCGGCGTAACGCCGGAAACGGCTTGGCTCCTGGCCGGGGCATTTGGCACCACACCGCAATTCTGGCTCAATTTGCAGTCTAATCATGATCTGGCGCTTAACCGGCCTAAGCGCGAGGTTAAGCCATTGGCAATGGCCAGCTAAGTGGTTTCTCGGCAGGTCAGTATATGTTCACAAGGGCCACATCATGACCGATGCCCGCAAAAAACTAGGCGCCTGGGGCGAATCGCTTGCCGCTCAGCAGCTCGAGGCGAAAGGCTACGAGATCCTCCATCGCAACTGGCGCTGCGCGCGCGGCGAAATCGATCTCGTGGTTCAGGCCGGACAGATCGTCGTCTTTGTTGAGGTCAAAACCCGGCGCGGGCGTGCGATGGGCGCCCCCGAAGCCGGCCTCACCCCTCACAAAGCCAAAAAACTCATCCAGCTCGGCGAGCTCTACATTTACCAGCACGACCTTCCCGACGTAGACTGGCGCGTAGACCTCGTCGCCGTCGAGCTAGACGCCACAGGGAAGCTCCTACGCTGCGAGCACATTCCAAATGCCGTGATGGGCTGGTAGCGTGGGGCAGCGGCTTCTAGTCATCCTCGGCCCCACCGCCGCCGGCAAAACAAACATTTCGCTACATCTCGCCCAACGTTTTGACGGCGAAATTGTGTCGGCCGACTCACGGCTGTTTTACCGGGGAATGGACATTGGCACGGCTAAACCCACTGTCGCCGAAAGAGCAAGCGTCCCGCACCATCTCGTCGACATAGCCGACCCGGACCAGACTATGACACTGGGCGGATATCAGGACGCGGCCTATCGGGCCATCGACGCCATCCACGAACGTGGTCGCCTGCCGATCCTTGCCGGGGGAACCGGACAATACGTTATGGCCGTCGTCGAAGGCTGGGGCATTCCCCGCGTATCGCCGCATCCTCACCTTCGCCGCGCGCTGCACCGACTCGGCGGCTCCGAACTCCATCGCTGGCTTACCCGCCTGGATCCGGAAGCGGCGGACGCGATCCATCCCAACAACGTCCGCCGCACCATCCGCGCACTCGAAGTGATTCTTGTGAGCGGCAAGCCGATAAGCGAGTTGCAGCGCAAGAACGCGCCGCCTTACGACACGCTGATAGTCGGCCTTCGCCTGGACCGCGAGATCCTCTACCGCCGCATTGACCGGCGCGTGGAGCGCATGATGGCCTCCGGCCTGCTGCAAGAAATGCAAGCCTTGCGCGCCGCCGGCTACGGCCCGAACCTACCCGCCATGAGCGGGCTCGGTTATCGGCAGCTCTGGCAGTATTTAGAGGGCGAAATCTCCCTTGAAGAGGCCGTGGAACGCATCAAGTACGAGACTCACCGGTTCGTGCGCCACCAGAACAACTGGTTTTCAGCAGACGATCCCCGCATTCACTGGTTCGACGCCTCTCGCGAAGATCTGTACGGTGCTGTCGAACGACTTGTAGTGCAATGGTTGCAGAAGGATTCCCTCGCTAAGCTATGATTGCCTGTCCGCGGTATGCCGTCCGCCGTCGGCCTTCACCCCACCCGCTTCGCCATCACAATATCCGGCTTACCAATGCCGTTTGCATCTGGAATGACGCCTACAATCGCGTATCCCAGCTTCTGATAAAATTCGTATGGGTGATTTCGCAAATTCTGGATGTTGGCTAGGTGCTCCCAGGTATCGACGTAAAGGTCAACACCGGACAGGGTTGTCATGTTATCTTCGTCGTCGGTACCGAGCATCAATGTGAGCGCACCCTTTTTATGTACCTGCGCGTCCAGGTCGGTCACCAGAGCGCGCCCGATCCCCTGTCGTTGTTTATTAGGGCGGACGACCAGCGGATGAAGCTCCCAGACGCGGGCGTAGCTGTGCTGCCCGCCAATCCAGCCCAATACCAGCCCGTTATCGTCGACGGCGACGCGACTGATCCAACCGTCCTCGAACGATTCCTGCAATTCTTCCATGGCCGATTCAAGCGTCGGCCAGGCATCAGGCCAGTGCAGGCTAAAGCCTTCTACAAGCAGCTCTGCTACCTGTCTGATAGCCTCGTGATCGTCACTCGTTAAGTCGCGAATGTCCATCGCTCTGAGATCGCCGCTCCATCGTCTGCGCCAGGGTGCGCTCAAACGAGCCGTCCGGCACGAATCCCACGTTTTGGCGCCGGATAATGGCGGAGCGCGCGGCTACGTAGGCGTTCATTAGCTCGCGCAGGTGCTCCAGCGTCACTGGCGTATCCTGGCTATAACGCGCGCGCAATAGCCCCTGGTAAGCCGGATCTTCCGGCGGCAGCGCGTGCAACAGCGGTGGCAGCGTGAAGTAGAGTAGCTCCAGGTACACCGGAAATGGCTTCTCGCGGTCCCCGCGCAATAGCTGGCGGTAGACGTCCCAGAACATGACCCAGAAACGGTCGTCCAACCGCTGCATCTCCGCCGCCTCCATGCGTACTTGCGGCGCCAGCGCCCGCGCCGACGCCGCCTGGTGCGCCTCGCCCCAGGCGGCAGTATCCTTCAGAATTCGTATTTCGCGGTGCCATGGGTTTGGCTCCAGCTCCTGCTGAGTGATGAACAAATAATCCACCTTAGCCCCATTGCCGTACAGGGCTACGTGGAAATGCGGTCGCACATGCGCCGCGTCGAACGACTTTGCGGGTACGTAGGGCAGAACGGAGCGGGCAAAGTCGCGACGTTCCGCCCACGCCGCGTCGCGCGCGGCGCTTTCGGCGTACACCAGCACCACGTCGAGGTCCGAATATTCATCCTCGCGCCGGGCGCCAAACGAGCCGGCTAGAAAGCAGACCAGAATGTTATCCTCACGCACCACACGCTGTTGCAGGCGCACGATGAAGCGATCTTGCTCAAACATGATGGCTACATCATCCTCGCTAGAGGTGCCTGGCACTTCCAAAGTGCCGGGCGCCTACAATACAAAACATCCTAATCCCCGCAGCACTAGGACGCTGAACGCGCCCACCGCCAGACCAGCCATGACCTGGCTCGCCGTGTGCCGCCGCAGGTAAAGGCGCACCACGAACACTAGGCCGACGACCGGCGAGAGGGCAAGGCCTGCTGCTGGACCGAAGACGAGCGCCACGATAGTGTCCATGGCCATCGCAGCCGCCGCGTGAAAGCTAATCAGCCAGCGCGTATTGACGACGCCAATGGTAAACAGCGTGAGTAGGTTGAAAAGAGCTAGGCATACAAGTAGTTTGGGACCTTCCAGAGCGAGTAGCAGGGCCACTACGATTAGCGATCCAATGGCAGCGACGAGGTAAGGCAGGTGACGCTCTCTCGTGTCGCTCATGTGCAGCTCCATGATGCGCCCGGTATGCAGCAGGTACAAAACGAACAGGATCGGCCCAAGAGACACGAAAAAGCCGTAGACAGCAGCCCAGCCCAACGCAGGCCACAATGGCTTTGCGCGCAGGGCCAGCGCCAGGCCCAACACGGCAAACATCACCGGTGGGCTGACGACGTTGGAAAATATCCGGGCAAGGCGTACCAGCCCCACCCGATCGACGACGTGGTGGTCGCGGGGCTTGGACATGAGTGGAAGTTGGATGGGCACAGGACTGTGCCCATCCAACATAGTATTAAGTGCCTTCTTCCCAGGAGTTGAGGTAGGCGGTCTGTTCCGGCGTCAGCGTGTCGATCCTGATGCCCATTGCCGCGAGCTTGATACGCGCAATTTCCTTGTCCACCTCTTCGGGAACCGCGTACACTTTATTTTCCAGGCTGTCGGCGTTAGCCTGCATGTAGGCCGCGCTCAGCGCCTGGTTGGCGAAGCTCATGTCCATGACCGAAGCGGGATGGCCCTCAGCGGCGGCGAGGTTCACTAGACGGCCCTCGCCCAAGAGATTAATCTTGCGTCCATCGGGCATTGTGTACTGTTCGACGAACTCCCGCACGCGGCGCGGCGAACCGACGGCCGTTTGCGCCAGGGACGGAATGTTTATTTCCACGTTGAAGTGGCCGGAATTAGCAATGATTGCGCCGTCTTTCATCGCCTCGAAGTGGTGGCTGTCAAGCACGTTAATGTCGCCCGTCGCCGTGATGAAAATGTCGCCAATTTGCGCCGCTTCGTGCATGGGCATCACGCGGAAACCGTCCATCACCGCTTCCAATGCCTTGAGCGGATCGATCTCGGTCACGATCACGTTGCCGCCCAGTCCAGACGCCCGGCGCGTGATACCTTTGCTGCACCAGCCGTAACCGGCGACGACGATCGTCTTGCCGGCTATCAGGAAATTGGTAGCGCGAATGACGCCGTCCAGCGTCGATTGTCCTGTCCCGTAGCGATTATCGAACAGGTGCTTAGTCAGCGCGTCGTTGACCGCAATCACCGGAAACTCCAGCGCGCCGTCTTTGGCCATCGCCCGCAGGCGGATCACGCCCGTCGTCGTCTCTTCGGTTCCGCCGACGATGCCGTCAAGCAGTTCGCGCCGGTCTTTGTGCAGCGTACTAACCAGGTCCGCGCCGTCGTCCATTGTCACGTGCGGTTTGTGATCCAGCGCGGCGTGAATGTGGCGGTAATACGTCTCGTTGTCTTCGCCCTTTACCGCAAACACCGGAATCTCAAAGTGCGAAACCAGCGAGGCCGCCACGTCATCCTGCGTGCTCAGTGGATTGCTGGCGGTCAGCACCACGTCGGCGCCGCCTCCTTGCAGCGTGCGCATCAGGTTCGCCGTTTCCGTGGTCACATGCAAACAGGCGCTGACGCGCATGCCCGCCAGCGGGCGTTCCTGCGCAAACCGTTCGCGAATGCCGCGTAGAACGGGCATTTCTTGCTCAGCCCACTCCATGCGCAGGCGGCCTCCTGGGGCCAGGTCGATGTTCTTGACGTCATAATCCATGTTCGTGTCTCTCTCCTAGCTATTTGTAGGCGCCTGGCACTTTGGAAGTGCCAGGCGCCTCTTTATTGCAACAAAACGTCCAACCGCCCGCCGTCGTCGAAGTGCCGGCGGTAGCGGGCTACAAACTCCTGGGGCGAGAAGGTGTGATTTTGTGTGCCCATATTTTCCAGCACGTAAGCCGCCGCCAAGGCGCCCATGCGGCCACAAATGTCCCACGGCAGGCCCAGCTCAATGCCTCGCAGCAATCCTCCGCGAAAACCGTCACCTGCGCCGGTTGGTTCTACCAGGCGATCAGGCGCCACCGCCGGTATCTCGTAGCATTGGCCGTCAATCCGTATTTCAGATCCGTGCTTGCCGTGTGTGACAACTAAGCCGCAGGCGAGCCCCTCAATCTGATCTTGCCGCAGCCCTGTCTTCTCCTGGATCATGCCTAGCTCGTAATCGTTGACGGTCAGCAAAAAGCAGCCGTCAATTCCCTCGCGCAGCTCGTCGCCCGGGAGGCGAATCGTCTGCTGGCTGGGATCATAAACGTAATCGATG
>JAICPS010000116.1 GCA_025929715.1 Anaerolineae bacterium
ACTGTTGCCCCTCCACTCGCATTCGTCACAGTCGCTTTATGATAGTCCGTCACAGTTGCGCTGTCCATGAAACAGCAGGGCAATCGTATTCTCGAAGCGCCGGCATCCCTGCCGGCCTTTGCCAGCAAGATGCTAGCGCTCCAATCAATTTTCTATCGCCCTGATGGAAACAAGCATTGCGGGAGGAATGATTCTACGGCAGAATACGATTTCCCAGTACAATGCGCGCTGAGGTGAGGCATTATAGGAACGTCGCTATCTTTTTCCTACGGAGGTGCGGATGGAGCAAGTACCTGACTGGGTGATCGCCTTCCGGTCGCTGGGCTGGATCGCGGCAGGCCAGGTGACGCTGGCTGCGATTCTGGGCGGAATCATCGGCATCGAGCGCGAATGGCGTGGCCGGCCGGCCGGCTTTCGCACTAATATGTTGATCTCCATCGGGTCATGCCTGTTTACGATCCTGTCCATCACCGGTTTTCCACTGGACGGGTCTGCCGCTCAAGATTCAGCGCGCATCGCGGCGCAGGTCGTTAGCGGTGTCGGCTTCCTTGGCGCGGGTGCGCTACTGCAAACACGCAATAAGACCAAGGGCATGACCACGGCAGCAACTATCTGGCTGGTGGCCGCCATCGGCATGTCCGTAGGAACGGGCAATTACTTCCTGGCCGTATTTACAACGGTGCTCACGGCGGCGGTGCTGCAACTGCTGCTCCCGGTCAGCAAGCTGGTGGAGCACGAAGGTAGAGTACACAAGAGACACGCGCGAGATGACGATGACAACTGAGCCTGGCGAAAGCCGCGATGCGGCGCAGTCAGCGGCGCAGCAAGATGATTTCACCCTGCGCCAATATCAGGAAACCGTCGACGAATGGATTCGCACGATTGGCGTCCGCTACTATTCGGAATTGACCAATACGGCCGTCCTCATGGAAGAAGTGGGAGAAGTCGCGCGGCTGATGGCCCGCCTTTACGGCGAGCAAAGCTTTAAGGATCCTGGAGAGAGCTTCGACCTGGGCGACGAGTTTGCCGACGTCCTTTTTGTGCTGGTCTGTCTAGCGAATCAGACCGGTGTGGACCTGACGGCGGCCGTGCGGCGCAATCTACAGAAGAAAACGCGGCGGGATCGCGCGCGACACCAGAGCAATGAGAAGTTGCGAGATTAGGATTATTGTAGGTGACCGGTACTCTAGAAGCGCCGGTCACCTCGAGTCGCGGATCTCGGCCGTGGCGGAAATATCACCAGAGACGGCGAAGACGGCCGTCAGGGGCACCTCTTGACCCTCGGTAAAGGGCTGCGCCAGCCCAATGCACATGAGGTGCAAGCCGCCGGGCTCCAGGGTCACACGCTCGCCGGCAGGAACGACGATCTGTCCGCCGGGGACAGGGGCCATGCGCATGACGCCGCCTTCGTCCATGGACGTGCGGTGAATTTCGACGGCCTCGCAATTGTCAATGCGTACCTCCTGCAAGGCGTCCTCCTGCCCGGTATTGTTCCCGATGGTCATGTAGAAGGCGGTGGTTGGCGCTCCTTGTGGCGACGGCCGGGCCCAGGCCGATTCGACGGTAACATTGCCGGCAGAGCCGCCATCGCAGCCACCCGCCAGCAAGATCGGGAAAACCGCCAGCAGAAGGCGGCAGGGTTTCATCTCACTCCTCGACGAGGACGCGCATGTCGGCAATGATATCCTCGACTGGCGTGTCGTAGGCATACGTGACCCGCAGGGCGCCGCTCTTGTCGAGTACAAAGACGCGCGCGGTGTGGTCGACCAGGTAGTCCGTCGCCGAGCTACCTGCCGCGGCCTGGTAAAAGACGCCGAATGGCTCTGTGGCTGTAGCGATCTGCGCCTCTGTACCTGACAACCCTATAAAGGTGGGATGGAAGGAGGCAACGTAGTCCTGGACAACCTGGGCTTCGTCACGCTGCGGGTCAACTGTGATCATTAGAACCTGGATCTCGTCGCCGTCGTCGTCGACTTCGCGCTGCACGCGCGCCAGGTTGGCCATCGTGGTGGGGCAGACGTCCGGACAGAAAGTATAGCCGAAGTAGATGGGCACCACCTTGCCGCGATAATCTTCCGCCGTAACCGGCCCTCCAGCCGCGCTCTGCAGCGTGAATTCAGGCGTCTCGCGCGGTTCGGAGTAAACCGTGCCGTTCAACTCTGGCGGACCAAAGAGGCTGCCAGAGCAGGCGGTCAGCATCGCAACGAATATCAATACCAGCAGTCGCATGCGGTGATCTTAACAGAGGAGGGGGGCAGTGCAAGGTGACCGAGATGGCCAAGATGGCCAACATTATCACTTTTTCCCGTTGGCCACCGGCTGGCCAGTGGCTGGCGACCCTGGCCTAAACAGGGTTTTTGTTAACGGCCAACGCCCGGCACTGTGCGTGACGGAAACAGTGCACGACGTGGTCGTTGACCAGCCCTACGGCCTGCATGAAGGCGTACATGATCGTAGGACCGACGAAGTTAAAGCCACGTTTCTTAAGGTCCTTGCTCATCGCGCGTGATTCTTCCGTCTCGGCGGGAATTTGCGACAGTGATTGCCACTTATTCTGAAGCGGTTGGCCGTCGACAAACTGCCATACATAGGCATCGAAGCTGCCAAATTCCTGCTGTATCTGTAGAAATGCGCGCGCATTCTGAACCGCCGATCGTACTTTCAGACGGTTACGCACGATACCGGGGTCCTGCAACAACTGCGCAACTTTGTCCTCGTCGAATGCTGCGACCTTCTGCGGGTCAAAATTATCAAAGGCGTGACGATAACCGTCTCGCTTGTTTAGAATGGTGCTCCAGCTCAATCCGGCCTGGGCGCCTTCCAGGATGAGAAACTCGAACAGCGTCCGGTCATCGTGCGCCGGCGCGCCCCATTCCTCGTCATGATAAGACACATAACGCGGGTCTGACCCCGCCCACTCACAACGAACCATCATCACTTCAATCTCCAATCTCTAGATTCTTCGCTTCGTAGACGGCTCGCAGACGAGCTTAGCTCAGAATGACCAATCTCTAATCCCCAAACCTGGCCGAATAAATTGGCGGCAGGTAATTGGCCACCGTCTGCCACGATTCGCCGCGATCGCCGGAGATGAACAGGTTGCCGCTGGTGGTGCCAAAGACGAGGCGGTCGCCGCGCACGTCTAAAGCATGACGGTATACCACGTCGAAGCAGTTCTTTTGCGGCAGGCCGTCGCGGAAGTCGGTCCATGTTTGGCCGCCGTCATCGGTGCGGCAGACGCAGAGCGCGCCGTCAATGGCCATGCGAATTTCGTCGCTGATAGCAGGGACGACCCAGGCCACGTTTTCGTCGTCAGGGTCGGCGGCGATGGCGAAACCGAAATGGACCGGACCGTCCGGCTGAGAAATCTCCTGCCAGGTGCGGGCCCCGTCGGTAGTACGGAATACGCCGCAGTGGTTCTGCTGCCAGAGAACGTCTGGATTGGCGGGGGAAGTCACCAGCATGTGGGGATCGTGGCCTACTTCTGCTTCCGGATCGGGCAGGTAACATGCCTTGAGCCCACGGTTACGCGGTTCCCACGTCTCGCCTTCGTCAAACGTCTCAAAAACCCCGCCCACGCTGATGTCGGCGTACATGTGGCGGCTATCGCGCGGATCGATGACCAGCGCACAGACGCCAGGGAAATCGCGCCCACCGCCGAACCAGTGATCATGCCGCGAGGGATGATCCCAGAGTCCGCGAATCAGGCGCCAGGAGTCGCCACCGTCGTCACTCTGGAATAGGCCGCCAGGCTCTGTGCCCAGATAAAGCCGTTGGGGCCGATCAGGGCTGCCGGGGATGATGGTCCAGATATAGCTGAGGGTGGCGGCTTTGTTGCCGCTGGCGTCGCCGGGAAAACGATGCGCTATCTCGCCCTCGGGATACTGCGGCGGAGCGACCTCTTCCCAGTTTTCGCCACGATCATCGGAGCGGTAAATCTTGATGCCCCAGTGCCCGTGGTCCGCGGCGGCCCACAATTTGCCATTACGTGGATCGATGGCTGCGTAAGAAACAGGCACGCCCATATATTCATGGTGTACGACCTCCCAGCCATTGCCCTGTTTGCACAACATCATCATCCCTTTGCGCGTCCCGAGAAGTAACATGTCACTCATCTGTTTGCCTCCAAATCTTGCCGGCCGTCACAAGGCGCCTCTGCTCATCCACCAGAGAGCGCCTGAAAAACGAACAGACGGTCGCCCTGCGAAAGGTGATCCTGCAAGCGCTCGCGATCCTGAATCATCTCTCCACCGATAAAGATATTGACGTGCGGGCGCAACGCGCCACGGTCGTCTACAAGGTAACCGGCGAGGCCGGGAAAACGGTCGTTCAGATTAGCCAGGACATCGGCAACGGTATCGCCGTCTACATGCTCCACGCGCGCCAGTCCAGGGAAATAGCGATGTAGGTGGGTGGTGAATTTAATCTCGACCATTTTGCCTCCAGCCATCGAAAGGCCTGTTTCAGGAAAGTAGCGTCGCCAGACCGTCATGTCCGCGCTCCACCGCGAGCTGCGCCGACGTGCGCCCCGACGCATCACGCGCATGCGCGTCGGCGCCGTGCGCCAGGAACAGACGCGCCATCTCTCCGTCGCCGCGATCGGCTGCCGTGTGCAGCGGCGTGAAATCTTGCTGCTGGCGTGCATTAACGTCGGCGCCACGCTGCAGCAGCGCGCGCAACACGACGAGGTTGCCGTTGGCCGCGGCGGCGTGGATGGGTCGAATTCGCTGCTCGTTCTTAGCAACGGCCTCCACATCGCCGCCGCGTTCCATCAGCCACAACGCCGTCGTTTCGCGCCCGAAGAAGCAGGCCAGTTGTAGTGGCGTAAAGCCGTCGCGAGAGAATTCGTTGACGTCGTCCGGCCATTCACCGACGATGGCCTCGACCTTATCTAACTGGCCGAGCGCCGCCGCGGCAAAGATGTCCAGCTCGTCACAGTTTGCGGCAAGCATGCCGGCAATTTCCTCGTGACCATGATAGAGGGCAGCCATCGTCACCGGCAAAAGGCCATCGGTAACTGTTTGGGCCAGGCGCTTATTTTCCTGCAGCAGATGCTGCACGGTTTCGGCGTCGCCTGTCTGCGCGGCCTGCACCATGCGTCGCGCCTGTTGCACAACCGTCTCTATCTCGGCAGCGCGAGATGCGATTTCCTGGGCCAGCGCCTGGCGCTGGGGCTTTTCAATCTCCGGGGCGCCAAAGACAGCGGCTTCTACCTGCGCCAGAGCCCGATAAATCAGGCGAAGCAGGCGACGGGCCTCACTATTTGTATGACCTACGGCTTCCAATGTCTTTTCGGCCTGAACAGTATGCTGACGCAGGTGTGCGTCGAAACGGTGTAGGCGGTATTGCAGCGAAAATTCCTCGTCTTCCCACCAGATAGACGGCCCGGATAATTCATCGTCGTCGATCTGAGAAAACTCGTGCAGCGCCCGATCGTGTAGCTCGTCATAGTAAGCCAGCAGGTCGTCCACGCTGCCATCGCGCCAGACGGCGGCGTACGCTTCGTGGGAATCGACGACGCGCTCCACTTCATCATCTGGCAGGCGCGCAGAAAGTTGCTCGTCCGAGCGCTGGCGGGCAAGGCCATAGTGCACCAACGTAAAAAAGGCGCGTTGGGTGTTTATCGTATGCGTTAAGATGGTGCGAAGCGGCCATTCGCCCGCAGCCGGCTGCTCCTCAAAGAGCGTTTCCTCGACGCCGACAAGCAGCGCCTGCAACTCGCGATAGGCGGTATGATATGGCTCGAGGGCGCGCTGGGCGAGCGCGAGCGGCGGCCCATCCTGCGCTCGCTTGTGCGCCAGAGTAACGGCCAGGTCGCGCAATTGCAGGTAGGTTACCAATAGGGCAAAGCGTACGCCTTCCTCATGCGCGTGCCAGCGCCAGGGTTGCGCCAGATCGGCATCGGTAAAAGCGTGGCTGACCTCGGCCAGGCGGGTGACGGCCTGATGCAGGGATAGTTGTGTCATGATGCACCTTCCGTCTCTTTGGCGGTCGGTGGATCGGCGAAAATCTCATGAATGTTACCGTCGGGATCGGCAAAGAAGGCGGTGCGCTGTCCCCAAGGCATGTCGGCCGGCGGCTTTATGGGCACGGCGCCCGCGGCGACGATGCGCCGGTAAGCGTCATCCACTTCTTCCAGCGACGCACAGGGGAAGGCAAGCTCAAACTGTTGTCCCATGGGCTGCGTAGCATAGTCGGCGTGGCCCGTCGCGTCGCTCATCTCGGCACGGTCACAGACGGAGAAACGGACGCCGTCGCTATCAAATTCCACGTACCGGCCTACGTCTGTCTTCACGGTGAAACCAAGGACGTCCCGGTAAAAGGCACGCATCGCCGGCACGTCGCCGGTTAAGATGGTGATCAAGGCAATCCTCGACTGCAACATTGCCGTTCCTCCCTTGTTACTATATCTTGCTTTCGCCTACTTATGGCAATACCGAAGAGTAGGATGAGGGGTCGCGGTGACCCAACCAGTATAGCACATGCGTTCTAAGGGCGTCAAGAAGAAACATCGCACATGGCCCAGGCGTTAACAATTCACCCCATACTTGATCATTATGAGCATTTTTCGAGCCGTGATGTGGGATTTGGACGAAACAATTGACGTGGCCCGGCTCAAAGATGCCAGGAAGAAGACTGGCTGCACCTATGGAGCTGTGGAGCAGATCGCACTGGAAAGCTTTGAAGACGAACATCGCATTGAGAAAGTGGGCTTTGCTAGAAGCGTGATTGACGTTTTTCACGAACTCTCGGTGAACCACACTCATCTGTGGTCGGTGTTGAATACGTTCATCGACTACTACAACACCGCCCGCCCCCATCAGGGCCTGGCGCAAAAGTCGCGGATCCTTCACCCACTCGTACATAACAGCGGTCCCGTTCAGTGACTTGAGGTGCAAAGACCTACAACTTCTTTCCACAAGTAAGGTAGAATTGTGTTGGTGCGCCGGCCGCGTGCTGCGGCTGGGCGGCCGCTTATCGCTCTAATGGAATCGGAGTGTTGTGCCCCTGACGGGGCACAGGACTGTCGTCCCCCACCCTTGCGCCGCCCCGCGGGTCGCCCGCAGCAAGGCGAGGGGTTTACTCCCCGTAGGTGACACTAAAACTGTCTTACCAGCTTTTTGACTTCCCCCTGGAAATCCGAAAGATCATTTACATGACCAATACTGAAAGAAAATAGAGTATGCCTATCCAAAACTGGGGGTACATACTCCATCGTTTCTTAACTATCTCTGAACACAGATACCGATTCGAAATACAGTTGCTATATCTGTTATACAATTTACTTTACACTCTCGTTCAGAGGAGGGCAACGATGATCCACGGGGAGGCCATAACCGCTCGACCTCCCCGAGTCCTTACGGGCGAACGCGGATGATCGTCTTCCCCTTGCGTCGCTCGGTCGAGTTGAGGGCGGCGACGGCATCGTCGAGGTACGCGGTGGTGCCGATGTTCGTCCGCAGTCGTCCGTCCCGCACTCGCTGCACGATCTCACCCAGCTGGGCGCGATCGGCCTCGACAACGAAATCAACCGCCAGGCCATCGGCGGGCCGCGCCTCGACCGGGCCGACGACGGACACCAGCGTTCCTCCGGCCTTGACCAATCCCGCGGACCGCTTCTGGACGTCGCCACCGATGACATCGAAGACCAGATCGACTCCGCCGACGTCTTCCAGCGCATCGTTCTCAAGGTCGACGAACTCATGTGCGCCGAAGTCGATCGCCTTCTCACGGTCGGCGGCACGTCCACTGCCGATGACGTAGGCGCCGGCCTCGCGTGCAAGCTGCGTCACCATCGTCCCGACCGCGCCGGCCGCGCCATGCGCGAGGACGCTCTGCCCCGCCTGAAGCCGGCCGTGCTGGAAGAGTCCCTGCCACGCAGTGAGGCCCGAGATCGGCAGGCTCGCCCCCACCGTGAAGTCGACGTCGCCCGGCAAGGGCGCGAGGTTGCGTGCCTCGATCGCCACGTACTCCGCCAGGGTGCCGTCGCGATGCCAGTCGGCCAGGCCGAACACCCGCTGTCCCACCGACAGCCCCGTCGTCCCGTAGCCGAGGGCGCTGACCACACCAGCCAGCTCGTGGCCGGGGATCGACGGCGTTCGATTGCGGTCGGCGCGATCGGCCCAGGTCGAGGGCCACTCCAGCTCAGTCGAGACGAATCCCGCCGCGTGAATCTGGACGATGACGTCGTTGATCGCTGCCGGCGGCTCGGGCCGCTCCACCAGCTTCATCCCGGCTGTTCCCGCAGCCTGGTCCTTTACAACGATCGCCTTCATAGCACACCTCCCTTTTTGCTCATCAGCAAACACCCACTTAATGAAGTGATTTTGCCGTACTCTATTGTTTTCAATCTTGTTTTCAGCATGATCTAAATTTAATATTTAACAGTTGTACAATGACTCTTTTAATGTTGGGGTAAAACTAACTTTTAATTTGGTTACCTTAGGGGTCTTTCGCTAAATATTTGAGTAATTGTGACTGACACCGAAACCACCAATCAACACCTGCTCTTGTGGTTTCTTCTTCCATTGGTAAGGATGCCGATGCTCATTCCAGTAGTCCAGCGCGGCGCACAAGGAAGCGGTCAACTCATCTGTGCTTTCAAAGCGACGGCCCTTGAGAGCCAGCGAACGCAGTTGCTTCCACCAGGGCTCAATCAGGTTCAACCAAGGCGCCTCGGTCGGAAGGAGTTGAACACGGATTTCAGGCCAGGCAGCCAGGGCCAGAGTGGTCTCATGACTGGTGTGAATGCTGGACCACGAGGTCGGAATGGGCTTGAAGAATGGTCCGCAGCAAGGTTGTGCCGCTGCGCTGAGCGCCGACGATTACCAGTGGTATACTAGGTTGTGTTGATATTTCATCGCAACCAAATGAGCACATAGGTCAATAGAAGACCTCTGGCAATACTCGAGGGGTCTTTTAGTTATATTATAAAGGAATTTTCACATTACTGAAGCGTGCCCTCGGACACGTTTCGTTCAGGAATATGGGCGGTTGCCGGCACTCGACGCCCACTGAGATGTTATGTTGCAGAATTGAATACCTGGATTCGACGCTGCGACGGGCAGTGCGAAACGTTAGCCGCGCGACAGGTTGTCCAGGCGTAAATAGGTCACGCCGCGCGCGTCGAGATAGATGGCTTCCGCTGTTTGTACGATGCGCATGACGATATTCTCACAACGAGGGCAGCGTAGCACGACGCCAGGCGCCTGTGTGAAGGCTAGCAGGCTCCCAATCTCGGCTCTCTTGCCGCAAGAAACGCACTCCGCCTCGCCGGTGGTTACCTCCATGGCAAAAATCTCGTAGAGCAAACCGGCTACGGCATTGCCATCTACCATCAGCGCGTGGTCCAGACTCTCGTCCTCGTCAAAGCCACGCTGTACCTCTGCCATTCTGATTATCCTCCTCTCGGAACGCCGCCGGTAGGCCCAAATCGTTCCGTCTTGACGTGTGCCGGGTCCAGTCCGATCTGCACCAGGTTGTTGGCGACCGATTCGACCAGCAGCGTCGGACCACAGACGTACGTCTTCGGCGCAGGTCCGAGGGGCGCCACTACTTCAGTTAGCATTTGGCGGTCGATGCGGCGTGAATAGCCGCTCCAGCTCGGCGGCTGGGCTCGGGTCAGGGTGTGGAAGATCTCCAGTTTGCCGTTGTCCTCAGCGGTCAGGCGGGACAATTCGTCAGAATAAATCACGTCTGATATGGTGCGCGAGCTGAACAGTAAGCGTGTCCGGACGTCAGACCCTATTGCCGCGCGGTGGCGGAGCATGGCCATCAGCGGCACAATGCCGGACCCGCCGGCAACTAACAGCAGCGGTCCACCCAGGTGTGCCTGCCAGACAAAATAGCCGCCGATAGGTCCACGCACTTCAATCTGGTCGCCCACTACCAGCACGTCGTGCATGTAAGTCGAGACCTCGCCATCTTCAAGCCGCTCCACGGTCAACTCGATCTCACCCCGTCGCTCCGGTTCCGAGGCGACGGAATAACTCCGCTGCGCCTGGTAACCGTCGGGTGCCGTCAGCCGCACGTCATAGTGTTGCCCGGCGCGCTGTTCAACCCAATTGGGCAGCGTTAGCGTGAAGGACTTCACTCGCGCCGTTTCCGGCCGGATAGCTGTCACCGTCGCAATTTGCCAGGCCAGTGTCCGTTCCATTGTGCTTCTCCATTGCTTCTCCACGCGGAGGCTCAGTCACCTCTATAACGCTGTTCCTGCCAGGGGTCGCCCCGAAGGTGATATCCCAGCGACTCCCAGAAGCCGGGCCGGTCCGTCTCCATGAGCCTGATACCATTGACCCACTTGGCGCTCTTCCAGAAGTAGAGGTGGGGGACTAGGAGGCGCGCGGGTCCGCCGTGTTCCGGTTCGAGCGGCTCGCCGTCGAAGGAGTAGGCGATCCAGGCCTTGCCGCCCGTGACGTCCTCGAGCGGCAGGTTCGTGGTGTAGCCCCCGTCGCAGAAC
>JAICPS010000093.1 GCA_025929715.1 Anaerolineae bacterium
CCCTGGTTGGCTCACATCGATAGAGGAAAGCGCATGAGTGAAGGTAAACCAGTAACCATTCTTTGTCTGGCAAGTTACTACAAAGGAACCGCATTCTTGCTGAAGGCAAAAGAACTCGGCTGCCGCGTGATCTTGGTGGCCAAAGAAACGCTGAGCGACGAAGCGTGGCCCGACGAAAGTATCGACGAACGCTTTTTTATGCCCGACTTAACCCGTCGCCCCGACATCATCTACGCCGTCAGCTACCTGGCCCGCGGACGACAGATCGACCGTATCGTGCCGCTCGACGATTATGACGTGGAAACAGCAGCCAGCCTGCGCGAACATCTGCGCCTAGCCGGAATTGGGGAAACGCGGGTTCGCCATTTCCGTGACAAACTGGCGATGCGCATGCAGGCCAGCCGCGCCGGCATTGCGGTACCGGCCTTTGTGCCAATCATCAACTATGATCGCATCCGGGAATTCATGGATCGCGTGCCGCCGCCGTGGGTATTGAAGCCTCGCTCGGAAGCCGGCGCGATGGGCATCAAGAAAATTCATGATTCAGAACAGTTGTGGCGTCGGCTGGATCAGTTGGGAGACGAGCAGTCTTTCTTCCTCCTGGAGCAATATATTCCCGGCGACGTCTGTCACGTAGACGGGATTGTCTCCGAAAAGGAGGTCGTTTTCGCCGTCGCTCACCGCTATGGCGCGCCGCCCATGAACGTAGCGCACGAGGGCGGCGTCTTTGTTACCCGCACGTTACCGCCAAAAAGCGACGAGGCGCAGGAGATGTTTGCGCTCAACAAGCGGCTGATGAAAGCGCTGGGCATGGTGCGCGGCGCTAACCATACAGAATTCATTCGCGGGCAGGACGGAACCCTCTATTTCCTGGAGACCGCGGCACGGGTGGGCGGCGCCAATATCGATCGCGCCGTCGAGGCAGCCACGGGTATCAATTTGTGGGAGGAGTGGGCCAGAATTGAGGTAGCGCACGCGCGCGGCGAACGATATGAGCTGCCTCCCGCCCGCACCGATTATGCCGGTCTGCTCGTGTGCCTGGCACAGCAAGAATGGCCCGATCTAGCCCAGTTTGACGACCCGGAGGTCGTCTGGCGCCTGCGCAAAAAACAACACGCGGGCGTGATCGTCGTTTCAGAAGATCCCGAACGGATCAAGCGTTTGCTGGACAACTACACGACGCGCTTCGTTCACAATTTTCTGGCGGTAGCGCCGCCACTCGACAAACCACCGGCCTAAATCTTATGGAGACCAAGACAATTGCTCGCTTCTATGACAACAAGGTCGAAGCATGGGATGCCAACTACACGGGCAATGCTGATGATATTGGGCAATATGAGATTCTCCGGCGGCGGGAATTAGTTCTCGAGATCTTGTTTGACAGACTCCACAATCATGAAACTTTATTGCTCGACATCGGCTGCGGCACGGGAAGGGTTATCTCGGAACTGATCGTGCGACGACCCACATGGCAAGCCATTGGCCTGGATCTATCAGGGGAGATGATTGACTTCTGCCAGCGAACTTACTACGAGCAACCGAACCTCAAATTCTTTCAATACGATATTTCACAAGCGCCGCTTCCCCTTGGCGCGGCCGATGCGGCGCTTGCTCTGGGGGTATGGGGGCATCTGCCAGATCCAGAACGAGCCATCGAGCACCTATATGATAGCTTGAGGCCCAACGGCTTACTGATTTTCTCTATCAACAAACCCTCCCTTCCCCGCGCACTTACCGTCGGATATCGGGCCGTTCGTGAACTTTTCAAGGCCGAGCATCGCCATAGGGCGACACGTAACAAAAGTTATCGGCTTGCACACGTCATAGAGAGTCTTTCGGGTCGATTTACTTTGTTGGAGACCAGAGATTACTGCTATTTGCCTTACCTGCCTGGGATCCGGCGCTTCTTGCGCTTTTCGAAATTTATGGAGCGGCGGCTGGGTAAGCGGCCCACACCATTTTCGTCGGCCATGCTCATAGTGGCCCAAAAGCAGCCCGCTTTATGATCCAAAACCCCGTGAGCTTCGGGAGAGAGCCCTTGGACGACTTCACGCCAAGAAAACCAAACGGCCGTCCGGTTATGGCAGCTATTATGGGCCCTTTTGCTCCCCACGGCGCGCGCCGGGGGTGGTCAAACGTGGAGTCGTTTTTCAATCCGCAGAATGCGTTCGAGCAGGTACACATAGTTGCTATTGACGAGCGAGACAAATATCCGCGGTGCCAATTTGGAAGTGTGACCGTTCACCCTGTTTATGCTCATCCCAGGCTTTCGAGGCTAAAGTACTTGAATGACCTGTATGTCATGTGGTCAGGGATGCGGCGCTTGCATCAAATTGTGGTTTCCCACGATGCCCAGTTAGTCGCCCAAATTTATGGAGGACCTCTAAAGTTTGGAATCCCAGCAGTTATCGTTGCCAAACGCACTCGCAGACCGTCCGTGATCACCTTGCACAACGATTACGAGAGCCTGATGAAATGGACTTATCCCAGGTTATTGCGCTGGTTAAGTGTACCTGCATGGTCATTTCTGATGCGTAATGCGACCCGTGTCCGCAGCGTCAGCCATTATATTTCAGGCATTGCACTTCGCTTCGGCGCGGACGAAGAACGGCTGCGCGTTATACCAAACAAAGAAGATCCCCACACTTTTCAACGTGAACCGGCTGAGAGTGCAATCGCCACAACCACTCAGGAGCTAGGCATTGCCGAATTTATTCAAGGAAAGGTCGTGATCCTGACGGTCGCGCGGCTCGTGGAAGCGAAAAACCTCGAAAATATGCTACGCGCCTTCGCACTGATGCGACGTGACCAACCCAATGTTGTCTACCTTCTGGCCGGCGACGGTCCGCTGCGTCCGAAGCTTGAAGCGCTGGCGAGTAGGCTGAACATCTCAGAGGCGGTGCGTTTCTTAGGATTTGTACCGTATGAAGCGTTGCACGTCGTCTATAAACTGGCAAACGTTTTCGCATTTGTCACCTGGTACGAGGGTCAGCCGCGCGCCCTGGTGGAAGCCATGCTGGCCGGATTACCCATCATCTGCGCCGACTACGGACAGGTTACTGAAATTGTGCACAGCGATCAGGATGGACTCTGGGTCTCGCCGTCCGACGTACAGGGTATTGCCGAGTCTATGGCAGCGTTGGTCCGTTCGCCCGAGCTTCGCCACCGTCTCTCGCGACATGAGGCGTTTGACCCATCCAGCTACTCAATGGAAAGGATTTCGCTAATGGAGGCTGACTTTTACCTTTCAGCTGTCCTCAAATAGTCCGTCGATGCCACTCAAGCCACCAACTCTTATCTATATCGCCGGTTATGGTCGAAGCGGATCGACAATATTGGGAACAATTCTTGGCGCTCATCCCCAAATACATAATGTTGGCGAGATCAGGCACATATTTGAATTATGGAGTACTCACGATCGTCCTTGCGCCTGTGGCGCTTCCTACCATGACTGTCCTTTCTGGCGCGATCTAGTAAACAGCCCTGAAGCTGAGAAGTGCCGTCTGTTCGCACGGAATATGGAACGTTTTTTGTATCTGCCACGACTTCTGGCAGGTTCTCGGGATACCGTCGAGTGGTCCCAATATCTTGAGTGTCAACGGCGACTGCTTTTATACGCTCGAGAACGGTCTGGGAAACCGGTCATTCTCGACTCGTCGAAGTCTGCCTGGAGCGCTGCCGGTCGACTGCTAGCGTTGCAGCAACTGCCGCAAGAGGAAGTTTACATTATTCATCTGGTGCGAAGCGGTCTTGCCGTTACCGAGTCACAGGTAACCAAAGGCACAAACAGGGCATTAGAAGGAAGCAACAAGAATCCGAGAGGATTGGCATTGCGTACCATAGTGGGATGGATTACAGCGAACGCAATCGTGACAATTCTGACCAGATATTTGCCCTCCGGCCGTTACTTACGCATTCGGTATGAGGATTTCATTGACGAACCGCAATCGACGCTGTCGAAGGTGGCGGCGTTTACAGGGTTCGACCTTGTGCCCGTCCAACAGCGCATAGCCAGTCAGGATCACTTTGAAATCGGACACATAGTCGCAGGCAATCGACTACGTTTTCAGCAACGTGTTCAGTTAAGAACGTCTAGCGTTGAAAAGCAGCGTACCCAGCTCACCGGAAGAGTTCGCGCTCTGTTCTGGCTGCTTGGCGGATGGCTGCAGCACTATTATGGCTATTGAGTTCAATCAATGACTGACGGCGAGAATGTAAAAGTTGGACATATTACAACCATCGACATGTCCCTGCGTTACCTGCTACTGAATCAGTTGCAGAGTTTGCAAGAAGCAGGTTACCAGATTACCGGCGTATCCTCTTCGGGCCCCGACGTTCCGCTGATAGAGGCGGCAGGAATTCCACACGTCGCCGTGCCCATCTCACGCAATCTGACACCGCTCGCCGATCTCGTTTCCCTGCTTCGACTCTACCGGCTCATGCGGCAGCATAACTTTACAATTGTGCACACTCATAATCCCAAGCCCGGCCTGCTCGGCCAAATCGCGGCGCGCATGGCGCGCACGCCCATCGTGATAAATACGCTTCATGGCTTATACCTTCATGACGCGATGCATCCCGCCGTGCGGCGTTTTTACATAACACTCGAAAAGATCGCAGCCCGTTGCTCAGACGCGATCCTCTCACAAAACAAGGAGGACATGGAAACGGCGCTTCGTGAACAGATATGCCCGCCAGAAAGGATCAGACACCTGGGTAACGGCATCGATCTCGACCGCTTTAATCCTTCGCGCGTCTCCGAGGCAGAAATTCGTCACAAGCGACTTGAACTAGGTGTTGCCGCCGACGAGGTTGTCGTGGGTTATGTGGGCCGGCTGGCGGCGCGACGCAAGGGAATCGCAGATCTCATGACTGCCGGGCAATTGCTTATCGCGCGCCATCCTAAAACCCGTTTCCTGATCGTGGGAGCCGCCGATCCCGGTAAGTCTGACGCTGTCGAGCCGTCGTATGCCGCCCGGTATGGCCTTGCCCAACACTGCCTGTTCCCCGGGTACCTACCAAACGAAATACTTCCAGCGTTCTATGGTCTAATGGACGTTTTCGTCCTTCCCTCCCTCTACGAAGGCTTCCCACGCGCCATCATGGAAGCTTCCGCAATGGGCGTTCCGGTCGTAGCTACCGACGTAAAGGGAAATCGAGAAGCCGTACAGGACGGGATCACCGGATTTCTAGTGCCCTATGGCCACCCACAGCAACTCGCTGCGGCCATCGACCGCATCCTTGGCGACCCAGATCTGGCCCGCCAGCTGGGCGAAGCAGGACGTCGTCTTGCCGTGGAACGCTTTGACGAACGGAGCGTCTTCGCCACAGTAAGGGCAGAATATGTCAGGCTGTTACAAGAGAAGGGGCTGCCGATACCACACCAGGCTTTGAATCCGGATCAACTGTTGCCTGAGAGACGTTCCTATGTATAGACATCTTGGCAAACGCGGTTTCGACCTCGTGATCGCCGGCGCTATGCTCGTGCTACTTTCACCAATACTTGTGCTCCTGGCAATAGCCGTCCATTATTTTCACGGTCCGCCAATCCTTTTCCGCCAGGTGCGGCCCGGTTTTCACGGCCGTCCATTTATGCTCCTCAAATTCCGAACGATGAGCGAAGAACGAAATGAAGAAGGAGTATTGCTGTCAGACGCCCAACGCCTGACGCGCTTTGGCCGGTTCCTGCGTGACGCCAGTCTGGACGAGCTACCGGAGCTGATCAACGTCATTCGCGGCGATATGAGCCTCGTCGGCCCGCGCCCATTATTAATGGAGTATCTTGATCTGTATACTGAAGAGCAGCGGGCGCGACACGATGTGCGCCCCGGGATAACGGGCTGGGCCCAAATTAATGGTCGCAACACGCTCAACTGGGAAGAAAAGTTCATTTTGGATTTGTGGTATAAAGACCATCTGTCGTTCTCACTCGATCTTAGCATCCTTCTTCAAACGCTCTGGGTAATCATCCGCAGAGAAGGCATCGGTCACCATGACGAGGCCACTATGCCCAGATTCGAGGGAACAAGAAAAGGGAGTTGATATGGTCGCTGGAAACAGTCCGGAGCAGGTCGCAATTTATGGCGGTGGAGGGTTCGGGCGTGAAGTTGCATGGTTGATTTCATCGTGTAACGTGCCAGAAACCAAGTATGAGATTACCTGCTTTATAGAGGACAAGAAAGAATTAATCGGCAAACGACTAAACGGTTATCCTGTTCTGAGCTTTAGCGAAGCAGTGAGAAAGTACCCTGAAACGGGGATCGTTCTGGGCGTCGGTAATCCACATAGTCGCCTGGGAATCGTGGACAAAGTCTTACATGCTAATCTTCAGGTGAGAACGATCATCCATCCTGGTGTGCAGTTATCACCGTGGGTCGAAATTGGTAATGGAACCGTGATTTGTCCAGGTAGCGTATTGACCACGAACATCACACTGGGTAATTACGTCCAGATTAACCTCAACTGTACCATAGGCCACGACGCGATTCTCAAAGATTTTGCGACGCTTGCTCCGGGCGTTCATATCTCGGGAAGCGTACACGTTGGCCGGCTTGTATACATAGGTACCGGCGCAACCATAATTAATGGCACTCAAGACAACCCCATCGAGATTGGCGATGGCGCGGTGATAGGAGCCGGTGCGTGCGTCACCAAGTCGGTTGAAAATGGCGTTACTGTCGTCGGGATACCTGCGCGACCCATTAAAGGGACCGGAACATGAGATCGAGGATCTTGTCCGGTATCCACCAGGAGCGTCGTGAATAGATCTTCAATCCCGCGCATCTATCTTTCGCCACCGCACATGTCGGGACTGGAGCGCGCCCACGTGGCGGATGCATTCGACAGCAACTGGATCGCCCCGGTGGGACCACATGTCGAGGCTTTTGAGAGCGAGTTTTGCGATCTGACCGGCGCGCGCAATGCCGTCGCCCTTAGCTCTGGAACGGCGGCCCTACATCTGGCGCTGCAGCTTGCCGGCGTCAGCGCGGGCGACGAAGTGCTGGTTTCCACGCTTACCTTCAGCGCCAGCATAAATCCTGTCGTTTATCTGGGCGCGGCGCCCACATTCATCGATAGTGAGCGACAATCGTGGAATATGGATCCATCTCTCTTAGCGGATACGTTGGCCGAGCGCGCCGATCAGGGACACCTGCCAAAGGCTGTCGTCGTCGTGCACCTGTATGGGCAAAGCGCCGATCTCGACGCAATTATAGAGGTATGCGGCCAATATGATGTGCCGGTCGTTGAGGACGCCGCAGAAGCTCTGGGTGCCATCTATGGACAACGGCAACCCGGGACATTTGGGCTTGCCGGAATTTTTTCTTTCAATGGAAATAAAATCATCACTACGTCTGGAGGCGGCATGCTGGTCACCGACGACGACTGGCTGGCAAGTCGGGCGCGCAAGCTGGCAGCGCAAGCGCGAGATCCCGCCCCCCACTATGAGCATTCTGAAATCGGCTATAATTACCGTCTGAGCAACGTCCTGGCGGCTATTGGACGCGCGCAGTTAGGCGTCCTTGCCGATCGGGTGGCAGCGCGGCGACGTAATTTCGCCTATTATGCTGCGGCGCTGGGAGGAGTTCCCGGCATTACGTTTATGCCTGAAGCGCCCTGGGGCCGTTCCAGTCGCTGGCTAACCACGCTAACCATCGACCCGCGGACATTTGGCGCCGATCGTGAAGTGGTACGTCTGGCGCTCGAAGCGGAAAATATTGAATCCCGCCCGGTGTGGAAACCAATGCACCGGCAGCCAGTTTTTTCACGCTATCGATGCGCCGGCGGAGACGTGGCGGAGCAACTGTTCAGGAACGGCCTTTGTCTGCCTTCAGGGTCAAGTCTCTCGGAGAACGACCTGGAACGCGTCTGCCACGCCGTTCTGGGCGTACACCGCGCCGCGACGCACAATACGGCCCGTACTTAAGGGCCAATTTTGTCACCGTGCCCTTCACGGCGTCAGAACGTGGTTTACAATATTACTATGGATCGTCTACGAAACCGTCACTTCTTCCTCGTTGATCTGCTCTTGCTGCCGCTTGCTGCCTATGCCAGCTACGTTCTGCGTCTGGAAGCGTTTCAGATCGATATTTTCTGGCCGAGCTTCGCGATTTTTGCGCTGTTAATGTTGATATTAACCCCCTTCTTTTTCAAGCGGGTTGGGGTCTATTCTCGCTATTGGCGCTACGCTTCGATAGAGGAACTCCTGCTGCTAAGCGGCGCGATTGCAGCCTCCACCGTTATCGCGTCTCTCGTCGCCTGGCCGATCATCGACTGGTTGCCCGGAAAGGCTGTGCTGCCCAGATCGATTCCCTTTATATTTTTGCCCCTTGGCCTGGCAGCTACCGCCGGACCGCGATTGGCGCTACGCATGCTGAGTGGCTACGACTGGCGCCGGGGCCGCAGCAATACGTGGCGGCCGGTAGCCATCATGGGGGCCGGGGACGCCGGAGCGATGATTCTGCGTGAATTACAACGTAATCCGCACCTGGGTATGGAAGTTGTGGGCTTTCTCGACGACGATACCTCGAAGTTCCGTATGCACATTCACGGCGTACCCGTACTCGGCGGGCGCGAGATGATCCCGCGCCTGGCGCGCAACAGCAATATCAATCTGATCATCATTGCAATGCCCACAGCGCCCGGCCGGGAAATCAGGGACCTGGTACGCCTGTGTGAAGAAGCCGGGCTCGAGACCAAAATAATTCCGGGCATGTACGAGCTGCTGGACGGCACCGTGAGCGTCAATCAGCTACGCGACGTAAACATTGAGGACCTTTTACGCCGGGAGCCAATTGAAACCGACATCGCAGCCGTGATGGAGGCACTACACGGCAAGCGGGTGCTAGTTACAGGCGGCGGCGGCTCCATTGGCAGCGAACTGTGTCGACAGGTGCTACGCTGCCAACCTGCTGAGCTGACAGTCTTGGGCCATGGCGAAAACGCCGTATTTGAGACGATGGAAGAGCTGACGCGCATTGCGCCTCCTTCGGTCACGTTGACCGGCGTCATTGCCGATATCCGCTTTCCGGAGCGTCTGCAGAGCGTCTTCGATCGTTTCCAGCCCGAGATAGTTTTCCACGCTGCCGCCCATAAACACGTGCCTTTGATGGAGGCAAATCCCGCCGAAGCGGTGACCAACAACGTTCTGGGAACGTCGTATCTACTGCGCGTCGCGCGTGCAAGTGGCGTAAAACGCTTTGTGATGATCTCCACCGACAAAGCGGTCAACCCGACCAGTCTCATGGGCGCAAGCAAACGCGTTGCCGAATTATTGGTTCAACGCGAAGCCGAAGAAAGTGGCCTGCCATTCGTCACCGTGCGCTTTGGAAACGTTCTGGGCAGCCGCGGAAGCGTCATTCACACCTTCAAAAGCCAGATAGATGCAGGCGGACCGGTTACCGTCACTGATCCTGAGGTCAGACGGTACTTCATGACAATTCCAGAGGCAGTCCAACTGGTGTTACAGGCGTCGGTCCTGGGTCGTGGCGGCGAGATCTTCGTGTTGGATATGGGTGAACCACTGCGTATCGTCGATCTGGCTCGCGATCTGATCGAGTTATCAGGACTGGAACCTGGGCGTGATATCGAAGTGGTGTTCACAGGGTTACGGCCGGGCGAGAAGCTATTTGAAGAACTTTTTGCATCCGACGAAGCATATCGGCGCACCGAACACCACAAGATTTTTATTGCCCACACCAGCGGGTGCGGCAACGTTTCATCTTCAAAGCTTGACAAGGCGCTTGATTCACTGACATTGGCAGCGCGCTGCAATAACCGGGCCGAGATAGTTAGCACCCTCCAACAGCTGTTGCCTGAGTTTGAGCCACTGGATCAACTTGTCGCACAACATTCGCGACAACCCGCGGAAGCCGTGTAAATGGGTAGTGACCAAAAGTGAGCGTCGCAGCCGGCAGCAAGTCAGCCGCTCTGGGACCGTGGCCGTCGGTTCAGGTTGCGCGCGAGTTTGTTCGATGCCTGGTCGATGGGCAAAACGTTCAGCCTCTGCCACGCGTCGACCCAGGTGCTCTCGCTACCTGGCTTGAAGAACAGCAACTTGGCCCGTTGGCGCACGCGGCCAGCCGGGACACGTGGCCGGAGCTGGCCCGCAAGCTGCAAGAAGACGTATACCTGGCAGCAGCCGATGCCGAAATCCGCCTCCGCCGCTTGCAAGGCGTCCTCTCGGCCCTGTCCGTCGCAAAAATTCCCGTTGTCCTATTGAAAGGCGCTGCGCTGGCGGGCTTTGCTTATGACGAGGCCATGCGCCGCACGATGTCTGATCTGGACCTCTGGCTGCGCGGTGAAGACATGCCAGCCGCCATAACAGTGTTACAACAACACGGTTTTAGTCTTGTGGGTAAACAGGAGCGGCCGGTCCAATTACAGTCTCTCGGACGCGGCGAAGTGCAATTAACCGACAGCGCCGGAGGCGACGGCGCCGGAGGACTGGTGGAGCTCCACTGGTCTCCGTTTAAGGGTTGGTGGTTGAGGCGAACGGCCGATGTGGAAGATGACCTCGTCTGGGGGCGCAGCGAAGCGATTTATCCCCAGACCTCTGTTGCCCGTCTCATGGCGACCGAAGACATGATCGTTCATTTGGCCGTACATCTCTCCGTAAATCACCAGTTCGGTCTGCACGCCGTGCGCGGGCTGGTGGACATGGCGCTGGTCGCTAAGGCGCGCCCGGTGCGATGGGGCCTTGTGGCCGAGCGCGCGAATCATTGGCGAGTGGCAACTGCGGTCTGGATGGGGCTCGATCTCCTGCAAAAGATGATCGGGGCGCCGGAAGCCTCTGGGGCGCTACAGCAGCTGCAACCGTCGCGTCTACGACGTAGCGCTTTACAGCGCCTGGTTTCGCCCCGACAATTGTTGGCCGGAAACGATCTGCGTAACAGCAAACTGCGCCACCTTTTACTCCTTTTAATGGTTGATCGCCCTCGCGATATGCTGCGCATCGTCTACCGTACGATCTGGCCCGAAGGGGAATGGCTCGCAGCGCGCTATCAGAATGGCAGTAACCGTTGGCGCCATTTGTGGGCAGTCTTGCGCCATGGCCAGATTTAACGGCGCTGCAAGCAGATCAGGCTCGGCGACGGCGCCAATGCCATCCCCAAAGGCGGCCGGTCGGCGACACACAGCCATCCTCTTATCTTTAATCATTGCCGGTCTTCTCGTCTTTGCGCAAAGTATGTCTGTTGGGTATCTGGCGGACGACTTCGACTGGCTGATCTTTGCCACCGACACACGCTATGATCTCCTGGATCCTATTGCCACGGCGGGCACCGGCACTTATTTTCGTCCGCTGATCACGCTTTCATTGCAGCTTGAACAAGCGATCGGCGGCGAGCAGGCGCTCCAGGTACACAAAGGCGCCAATCTGGCATTTCATCTTATTAGCGCGGTGATGGTCTATGGCATCACATTTCTCATCTGTTCACGAATGGACCTGGCCGCGGGTCTGTCTTTCCTTTTCCTCGTACACCCGGCGGTCGTGCCCTCCGTCTTCTGGATCTCAGCGCGCGTTGATTCTTTGATGGCCCTTTTCTATTTGTCGGCCATATTCTTCTTCCTCGCATTTTTGCGAAAAGCTGATCCGTGGCTGCTCATTCTGTGTGCAACAACGTTCCTCGCCGCCCTGTTGGCTAAAGAAACAGGCAGCACCCTGGTTATCACCTTGACTGTGCTCGCACTCTTGGCGCATCGGCCACAGGGGGTAAACGGCGCTTTTGTCGCCAAGACCGGGCGCTGGGTTCGGCCACTGC
>JAICPS010000502.1 GCA_025929715.1 Anaerolineae bacterium
GGCCAGCAACAATGAGAGCGTGAGAAACCAGTGTTTTCGCGGACATGCAAACATACTGTCTTGCTTTCCAATCCAGCATGCTCTTGAGAAGGCTATTGCTGCTGATCGCTTGTTCATTATACACTCTATCTCCAGATTGAATTCATTGTTGCGGACGTGCCGCCTGCTAATAGCTTAGGAAACGGCTTAACGCCTCTGGGTTCCCCTCAATGCGAACCAGTCCCCCAGAAATTGCCTTTTCCGGTTTGAGCTGCCCGACTAATAAGTGTACAAAGACAGGTAAAATGACCAAAGGACGAATAACATGAGAACCGTCGCTTCAGAAGATGACACAACCATCGGCCCCTTAACCGCACCTGACGTCGCCGCCGGGCCGCTCCGGGTATCAGCCGCGAACCCGCGCTACTTCACGGTTGGTGCCGGCAAGCGGGCCGTTTACCTTACCGGCTCGCACATCTGGAACAACTTCCACGACGGCATGGGTCCTGGCGCGGACTGCAACGACAGCCCCGAAGCGTTCGACTATGAAGGCTATCTTACGTTTCTGAAGGATCACGGGCACAATTTCATCCGGCTCTGGCGCTGGGAGCAGTTCAAGTCTCAGGCCGCCGGTGGCAGTTTTCACCTGTGCATGACGCCGCAGCCGTGGATGCGAACTGGTCCTGGCACGGCCAAGGACGGCAAGCCGAAATTTGACCTGGATGTATTCGACGAAGCCTATTTCAGTCGCCTGCGCGACCGAGCCATCAAGGCGGGTGACCAGGGTATCTATGTGGCGGTAATGCTGTTCGACGGCTGGGCCCTGCACCTCAGCCCCGCGCCCGACCACGTCGAGGGTCACCCGTTCCACGCCGCCAACAACGTTAACGGGATCGGCATCACGTCGATTCTCGACTATCAGGTGCTCCCACTCGAGCCGCGCCTCCAGGCGCTGCAAAAGGCCTATATAAAGAAGGTGGTCGATACCGTTCATGACCTGCCCAACGTTCTGTGGGAGGTCGCCAACGAATCCTCGGGCGGCGGTGCCGTCGATCAGAGCTTTGCCGATATGCTCGGGCTCGGCAGTCCACCCCAGTGGGGCGACTCTACGGAGTGGCAATACTGGGTGATTGACGTTGTCAAGCAGCACGAGCAGCAGCAGGGATATGACAGCCACCCCATGGGGATGACGATGCAGTTCCCCGTCGCGGAGCAGAGCAGGGTAAACGAGCCGCTCTACAAGAGCGCGGCGGAGTGGATCTCGCCCGGTTACGACGACGAGATATTTGCCGGCGGCGGGCACCCGATGGCGCCGGATAGCCCTGCCTCGCATTGGTTCGATAACCCGCCCGCCAGCGACGGCGCAAAGGTAGTGATCACCGACACAGACCATTACGCGCCGGGCAACGGTGACGCGTTGTGGGCCTGGAAATCATTCCTGCGCGGGCACCATCCCATCTTAATGGACTTCGGGCTGATCGGCGGGGTGGGTCCGTCCGCTCGCGCGGCCGAGGATGACGGCGTCCCGCCGTACGAGGCCTTTGAAGCCGCACGTTACGCCATGGGCGACACGCTGCGATTCGCGAAAATGACGAATCTCATCGAGATGACGCCGCGGGGCGACATTAGCTCGACGGGCTACGCGCTGGCCAACCCAGGCGAGGAGTACCTGATTCTGCAGCCGGGAGAAGAGCCTGCTTCGTTCACCGTGTCTCTAGAGCCTGGCACGTACAGCGTCCAGTGGTATGCCGTCAACAACCGGGAGACGGTTGGCGCAGACATGGTGACGGTTGAGAGCTCTACGCCGGTCGATTTCAGCGCTCCGATTGAAGCAGCCACTCCGGTGGTTCTGTATTTGAAGAAAGCGGGAGCCTGACAGCCATGACAAAGGACAAAAAAACCGGGACGGCATCAAATCTGGAGGAGCAAGCGCTTACCGCAGAGCAGTTTGTGGCAAGGCTGAAAACATACGCTTCACCAGAAGAGGCCCAGGGGCGCGGTCATCTGGCGGCAGACGAGGAAGACATCATTATTGGCGTGCGTATGGGCCAAGTCTTCGCGCTGGCCAAAGAGTTGATGCGCATGCCGCTTGAAGAGATCGAGAAACTGCTCGAAAGCCCGATCCACGAGGTTAGGGTTGGGGCAGTCAGTATTATGGACTGGCAGGCCCGCAGCAAGAAGACGTCGGAGGAGCGCCGAAAAGAGCTATTCGATCTGTATATCAGGCGTCACGATCGCATTAACAGTTGGGATCTGGTTGACCGCAGCGCGATTTACGTGGTGGGCCACTATCTCTTCAAGAAGCCACGCAATATTTTGTACGAGCTGGCGCGTTCGAAGGATACATCGGAACGTCGCACCGCCATCATCAGCACCCTCTACTTCATTAAGCACGGCGACGTACAAGACGCCTTTAAGATTGCCGAGATTCTGCTGGCGGACGACCAGGATCTTGTGAATAAAGCAACAGGCTGGGCGCTTCGTGAAGCAGGCAAGATGGATCGCCAGGGACTATTGCGCTTTCTAGATCAATATGCTGCCGCCATGCCGCGCGTGACGCTGCGTTATGCGTTAGAACATTTCGATAGGGACGAGCGCGCTCATTACATGGACATGAAGAAGGCAGGGCGGTAGCAAGGAGAATGATCATGAGTATAGTTACTGCACGCTGCCGAAAGCATAGCCATTCAAAGCAATCCGTCGGCCCGACACGCCGGATCTTCTAATTAACTACTGGTGGTACAATCGTTGTTACTCACTCTGGTTTAAAAGGAGGTTGCACAGATGACGAGCCTTGCCGTCGCCACACGGGAAGCCCTGCTGATCGTCCGTCAGGGAAGCGCCTGGTCGCTCGAACAACATCTACAAGGAAAGAACCCGGAGTCGATCGCCGTTGATCCGGGCGAACCGGCCCGGCTGTATGTTGGAACCTGGGGGCATGGCCTGTGGCGCAGCGCCGACGCCGGCCGCAGTTGGGAACCGGTTGGCGATGGTATCCCCCATGCCGAGATCACCGCCGTCGCAGTCGAGCGCGGTGTAGGCTCGCATCCGGGAGTGATTTTCGCCGGGACAGAACCCAGCACGCTTTCGCGGTCTGATGACGGTGGAGAAACCTGGCGCGAGCTATCGGCGCTGCTGGCGCTGCCTTCGGCCTCAAGTTGGAGCTTTCCGCCAAAACCGGATACCCACCACGTGCGCTGGATTGAGACCGACCCCAACGTAGACGGGCGGCTGTACGTCGCAATCGAGGCGGGCGCCCTGGTGCGCTCTGACGACGGAGGCGAAACGTGGCAGGACCGCGTGCCGGGAGGCCCGTTCGACACGCACACCGCTGCCAGCCATCGAGAGGCGAAAGACCGCCTATATTCGGCCGCCGGCGACGGCTACTTCGAGAGTTTCGACGGCGGCGAAAACTGGTCGCGCATGATGGATGGGCTGCAGCATCGCTACCTGGTTGGCGTGGCGGTCGATCCTGCAGACCCTGACACGGTAGTTGTGTCCGCGTCTGCAGGCCCGTATGTCGCCTACCGGCCGGGCAATGCCGAAGCGTATGTGTACCGCAAGA
>JAICPS010000240.1 GCA_025929715.1 Anaerolineae bacterium
AGCGCTGTCAGCAGAGCGTAGGGCATCAGGATGGACAGGTCATATTCCGTGAACGTGCGTTCGCCCAACCACTTCAAGGAGGGACCCAGCGCCAGCAGTATGCACAGCACGGCAAACAGCAACCAGGGCCGGGCGCGACGGGAGCCTTTGAAGAATGCCACTCCCGCGAGAAATAGCCCAATCCACGAGAGGTATATGTTGGTCTCGACATTGGGTTCGATCTCGTACTCCGACAGAAAATGGCCTGTTTGCCTTCCCCAAAGAAGGCTGAATCTTGGGGGCAGGAATAACTGGACGATATCTGGATGAAATGCGAATGATTCCAGATTGGCATCGACGGGGACCTGAGGATCTTGCGTGGCTTGGAGAAACAGGAGCGTGACTGGTCCCACCAAGGCCAGAACCACGACAACGGTTAGCGCGCCGCGCCTGAGGACGGCGCGCCGCTCTTCACCTCGCGCCATTGACAGGCGCGCCAGCGTGAAGAAGGCCAAAGCCAGCGCGGCGAAGAGAAACTGGTAGCCATTGTGGAAGAGGAGCAAGAACATCACCACGGCCGCCGCTAACGCCCACCATGGGCTGCGGCGACGATCCAGCACATGATGCAGCGTGAGCAAGGCCAGTGGTAACAAACCCAAGAACGTTTTCGTCATGTGGCCGAAAACGCCCGCCAGATGTATGGGCGCTGCCAGCATCATCAGCCCGGCGAAGAAGGCGACCCATCGCGCGAAGCCGAGCGCCCGGCCCAGCAGGTACATAAAGGCGCCTGTAAGCCAGAAGCCAATAAGCAGCGAACCGTTATGAGCCGCCTCCGGACCTAGAGGCCAGAACGGCAATGCGAAAAGCCCCACCACCGGCCCTAGTCCCCGTGTCAGAAGGTTCACCCCGACCGGATAATACAGCAGTGACACGTCGAACAGGGGCTGGCGCCCGAGCAGCGCCTCCTTCACGTGCCAGATCATCCAAAGGTTGTTGCGCGCGTCCCCGCCGTCGCTGATCAACCGGCCGGAAAAATCAAGCACGCCCGGCCAGGTAAGCGCCACTGTCAGCAAGGCATAAAGCAACAGCGGCAGCCCATACTCGCTCCACACGCGCCCCAATCTCCAATCTCGAGATTTTTCGCTCCGCAGGCTACGCTCAGAATGACGAGTCTCCAGTTCTCCAGTCTCCAATCTGCAGTCTCCAGTCTCCAATTCCCCCCAAACTACCCGAACAACACCTTTACGGCAATGTAATCTTCCCGTCCTTGACACTCCCCTCCCACTCTGCTAGAATGCCGCGCATACGCACGAGATAGCGGAACTGTCATGTATCCACCAAATCCCAACAACTGGCAATACCTCCAACCCCAAATCTGTATATGTATGCCCTGTTGTTGCTCCTGTACCAGGCGGGGGCGGTCGCGCGCCCGGCTGGCACAGGTCGTGCACTAAGCACACTCTGCCCGTCGCTGCGTAGCTCCCCCCGCCAATTGCGGACAACTGCATAACAAACCGTACAGATCGATCGTAAGTCGATTTTGTAAATCGACCGGGCGAAATGCAATTTCGTCCTACGGCCCCTCTCCAGGCGGATCTTTTTCCCCCATTCAATACCATCCCCTCCGGTGCCCGGCAAATGCCGCGGCGTCCGCCGGGAGAGGCATGTCACATCTGTGCTTGCTACAACCCGAAGGAGGAATGATGGCAACTGAAAAAAGCTGGAAAAACGAACTCGAAAAGAGGATGCCCGACGTGCTTGCGCGCGAGATTGACGTCTTTGAAGGGCAGATGGCGCTGCGCCGCCAGGATAAGCTCGAGGAGCGCGTCTTTGCCGAGACCCGCCTGCGCCGCGGCGTCTACGGGCAGCGCTACGACAACGGCCAGCGGCACGACGGCGTGGCCGACCGGCCACTGCCTTATCCCGAGCGCCATCTGACCAAAGGGCCCGACACCCTGTGGCACGCGCCGGGCATGCAGCGCATCAAAGTTCCCTTTGGCGGGCTCTCGCCGCAGCAACTAGAAGTGCTCGCTCAACTGGCGGAAGAATACTCGGATGGGATCCTGCACGTCACTACTCGTCAGGACATCCAGCTACACTACGTGCACATCGAAGATACCCCCGACCTGATGCGGCGGCTGGCAGCCGTGGGCATCACCACCCGTGAGGCCTGCGGCAACTCCGTGCGCAATATCACCGCCTGCCCCCTTGCCGGAGTCTGCAAGACCGAATCATTTGACGTCACCCCCTATGCCGACGCCATGATGCGCTTCCTGCTGGGCCACGACGACGTGCAGGATTTCGGGCGCAAGTTCAAGATCGCCTTCTCCGGCTGCGAGCACGAAGCCTGCGGCCTGACAAAGATGCACGACCTGGCCTTCCTGGCCCGCATCCGCGAGATAGACGGCGCGCAACAGCGCGGGTTCACCGTCTACGTGGGCGGCGGCTTGGGGCCCATCCCCCACCAGGCCAAAGTGCTCTACGACTTCCTGCCCGAGGAAGAGATTTTGTCGCTGGCGCAGGCCATTTCTCGCGTCTTTGCACGCCACGGCGAAAAGAAAAACCGCAATCGCGCGCGCATCAAGTTTCTGGTCGCGCAATTGGGCGTTGAGGAGTTCCTGCGCCTGGTGGAAGAAGAATGGGAAACGCTGCCCTATGACGAGCGCTGGACCGCCTACCTTGGAGACGTCCCTGGATACAGGGAGACACCAAGACGCCCGGCGATTGCGCTTAACGGCGCCCCGCACCCGGCCGGTTTCGATCAATGGCTAAACACCAACGTCTACCGCCAGCGTCAGAACGGCTATGCCGTAGCGACCGTCCATCTACCTCTGGGCGACATCACATCGATGCAGAGCTACGCCCTGGCCGACATCGCGCGCCACTACGTGGGCGACACGGTGCGCACGACCGTCGAGCAAAACATCGTCTTGCGCTGGGTCAGCGAGGCGGACCTGCCCGCGCTCTACGACGATCTGCGCGCCATCGGCCTCGGCGACGCCGGTGCAGGCACGATTGTGGATATCACCAGCTGCCCAGGGACCGACACCTGCAAGCTGGGCATTGCCGCTTCGCGAGGATTGACCGGCGAGCTGCGCGCGCGGCTGCGGGCGGAAGAGGCCAGCCTGCCCGAGGTGGTCAAAGAGTTGAAAATCAAGATCAGCGGCTGCTTCAACTCCTGCGGCCAGCATCACGTCGCGGACATCGGCTTTTTCGGTAACAGCCGCCGCCGCAACAACCAGCTGGTGCCTCACTTCCAGGTCGTTCTGGGCGGCCGCTGGGACGAAAACGCCGGCAGCTACGGGCAGATGGTCGGCGCGGTTCCTTCCAAGGTCGTTCCCGACGTGCTCAAAGCGATTACCAAACGCTTCGTAGAAGAGCGTCAGCAGGGTGAATCGTTCCAGGACTGGACCCAACGGCTGGGTAAACGGGAAATTAAGGCGCTGCTTGAACCGTTCACAGTCGTGCCGGCCCACGAAGTCGATCCCAGGTTCTATTCCGACTGGGGCGACCCGCGCGAATTTACACTCGGCGACATTGGCGTTGGCGAGTGTGCGGGGGAAGTCGTCAGCCTTTTCTCCATTGAGGTGTCACGGGCCGAAGGCGCAGCCTTTGATGCCCTGGTCGCCCTGGACGAGCAGAATCTCGCAGAGGCCGACCGTGGCGCCTACCGCGCCATGATACTCGCGGCGCGCGCCCTGGTGCGCACGCAGTTTCTGGACGTAGGCGACGACCCGGACCGTATAGTGGAGGAGTTCCGCACGCGCTTCTACGACACCAAACTGTTCTTCGACCGCTTTGCCCGCGGCAAGTTCGCCGAATACCTGTTCAAACGGCACGAAGCGCAGCCGGCCCAAGTGACGGCCGATTCTGTGAAGCAACTTGTCGAAGAAGCGCACCTTTTCATCGAAGCGGCGCACGCCTGCGACGCGCGCATCGCCAACGTCGTCGCGAACCCCATACAGATCTCGTGACGTCAGGAGGTTATGAATGATGTTACCCAATCGAATCAGCGCCAAATTGTTCATCGACAATCCGCAGGCGCTCCAGGTTACCGCCTTCATTCCCGTGTTCCACTCCTGGATCCGCGAAGCGCGCGTGCCCGGCGTGCCCATCGACGTGGCTAACTACCTGCACGTCAAAGACGGGCCAGGCCTGATGCTCATCGGGCACGCGGGCGATTACGCCGTGGACTTCCGCGACGGTCGTGCCGGCCTGCTCTACGTGCACAAGCGCGACTGGCCCGGCGCCACGCTCGCCGACCGTCTGCACACGACGCTGGAAGGGCTGCTGCTTGGCGCGCGGCTGATGGAAAACGAAACGCGTTTTGAGCACGCAGTAACGTTTAACACCGGCGAACTGGAGCTTACTTTTCCCGACCGCCTGAACGCGCCCAACATGCCTGAGACGTTTGCCGCCCTGCAAAACGACGTTCGCGCCGTATTTGGCGCGTTTTACGGCACGGACAACCTGGACCTTATTCACACGGACCAGGACGAGCGCTCGCTGCTCACCATCGCGGTGCAGGCGCCGCTCGCCCCGCCTCTCGCCGAGTTACAAGGCCAGCTTCCCACGGTGGCCTTGGTATGATAGGGTGCGGATTCGTCTCACTCGTCGGCGCCGGTCCCGGCGATCCCGATTTGATCACCGTGCGCGGTCTAAAAGCGCTGCAAAGGGCCGACGTTGTGGTCTACGATCGCCTGGTCAATCCCCACCTGCTGGCCGAAATCCCCGCCCACGCGACGACCATCTACGTAGGTAAGGGACCGGAATTCAAAGCCGCCACACAACACGAAATCGAAGAAATTCTTATTAGTGAAGCACTGCGCGGCAAGCGCGTGGTGCGCCTCAAAGGCGGCGATCCCTTCGTTTTCGGGCGCGGCGGCGAGGAATGCCAGGCGCTGGCCGCCGCCGGCATTTCCTACGAGGTCGTGCCCGGCATCAGCAGCGCGCTGGCGGCGCCCGCCTACGCCGGCATCCCGCTCACGCACCGGCAGGTCGCTGCTTCCTTTACGGTGATTACAGGGCACACCGCGGGCCCTGATAGCTGCGCCATCGACTGGCAGCGCCTGCCGCAGAGCGGCACGCTGGTCATTCTCATGGGCGTGCGCAACCTGTCGCACATCGCGCAGCAGTTGCTGGCTCATGGACATAGCCCTGACACCCCGGCAGCCATCGTGCAACAAGGAACGACAGAGCAGCAAATGGTCGTCAGCGGAACGTTGCAAAACATTGCCGAACGGTCACAGGCGGCAGGTGTGCGCCCACCGGCTGTTATCGTCATCGGAGACGTGGCCGCGTTGCACCAGGAATTGGACTGGTTCGTGCCACAGCAGGCTCGCGAGCCGCTGGTAAACGATCCATTTTCGGACTTCTTGCAAGCCCCGCAAACCGAGGCTGTACAGCGATATTGAAAATCGCTGAAGGTAATCTTATGAATCAACAAATCGCACTAGATGCCGTGACAACGCCTCCTTCCTGGTTCCCCGCCAATCTGGCGGCCCTCGGCCGCCGCTTTGAGCGCCTCAGCCCGCTGGAAGTGCTGCGCTGGGCGTTGGTGACCTGTGGCGACGACGTGGCGCTGGCAACAGGATTTGGCGCTTCGGGCGTCGTGCTCATGCACATGGTCTCGCGCATCCGCCCCGGGACTTTCTTCTTCTACCTGCAGACCGACCTGCTCTTCCCTGAGACGATGGCCCTGCGCGACCGGCTGGCAGAGACACTGCCCATCCAGTTTACCGAGGTCCCTGCATCGCTCACCCTGCAGCAGCAATCGCGCCATTATGGGCCCGAACTCTGGCGGCATAACCCTGACCTCTGCTGCCAGCTTCGCAAAGTAGAGCCCCTGCGCCGCTTTCTGCAAAGTGACAGCCGGCGGCGCGCCTGGGTCACCGGCATTCGGCGCGACCAATCCCCGACGCGGGCCAATATCGGCGTGGTCGATTGGGATTACGCCACCGGTCTGCTTAAGATCGCACCGCTGGCGACGTGGAAGCAGCAGCAGGTCTGGGACTATATTCGCCGGCACGACCTACCCTACAACCGGCTTCACGATCAGGGCTACCCTAGCATCGGCTGCATGCCCTGCACCCAGGCCATTAGCGCGGGCGGGCAGGAGCGTGATGGGCGTTGGGTAGGTCGCGACAAAGTGGAGTGCGGCATCCACGTACAACCAGGCGGACAGCGCCTGACCCGCAGCCTTGGAATGGGACACAGATAGGCACAGATTTATGAAACCATATCCCATTTATCTGATCGGCCTCGAAAACCGGCACTGCGTTGTCATCGGCGGCGGGCACGAAGCGGAGGGCAAGGTACGCGGCCTGCTTGATTGCGAGGCGACCGTTACTGTCATCAGCCCCACCCTGAACGAGCAGTTGCGAACCTGGGCTGAAGAAGGACGTTTCACCTGGCTGGAACGGGAATACCGCCGCGGCGACCTTCATGGCGCTTTCCTGGTGATTGCCGAACGAGCATTGCCTACGCGAAACTCAGCTATCTTTGAAGAAGCGGAAGAAGAAAAGGCGCTGGTCAACGTGATGGACGACGTCGAGCACTGTAACTTCGTTGCCGGCTCGGTCATGCGCCAGGGAAAGCTAGTGTTCTCCATTTCCACCAGCGGCGCCGCGCCCGCCCTCTCAGTACGGCTGCGCCAACGCATGGAGCAGGAGTTCGGACCGGAATACGTGCAGTTTCTCAACTGGATGCAGGCACTACGCGAGCCGATGGCCCGGACCTATCCCTCTTTTGCCGAGCGGCGGGAGCGCTGGTACCGGCTGGTCGATTCGGACATTCTGCTCCTGCTGCGCGACGGGCTTATAGAAGCCGCCTACGGCCGCGTGGGCTCAATCGTCGGCCCGGAAGTGGCAGCGGCCATACCTATCGAAGCGCCTGTCGTCTAGATCGACCCGCACCCTCAAAGCCCGGCGACAATGAGCCAGGCGATCGTTAGCCAACCAGGAAGCGGTAGACCAGCGCGACCACCGCGCCGCCCAGCACGAGCCAGGCGGAGTTGAGCTTGAAGCGGAAGAGCAGCACGGCGGCGACAATGGCCAGCAACGCCGTCAGCCAGTCCACGATGGCTGACCGTCCCAGCTCC
>JAICPS010000184.1 GCA_025929715.1 Anaerolineae bacterium
ATTGTTCCTATGCTAGCGCCTATCGTCATTCTCGAAGGCCAATCGCCGACCATCGCCTGGCGCCGAGCATGGAATCTGGCGCGTCGCCGCTTCTGGTGGGTATTCGGTTTTGCCCTGATCGTCTACCTCTTTAATATTCTGGTCGTCGCCGGTCCGGCTGCGCTCATCACGTTAGCGGGACAATTCCTGTTCGGGAACCCGTTCGAGTTGAACAGCGCACGCTTTACCTTTCAGAACGTTGCCCAATCATTGGCGCTGCTTATTACCTGGCTGTTTTACCTTCCGCTTCAGGTTGCTAGCATGACTGTGCTGTATCTGGATTTGCGCGTGCGTACTGAAGGTCTCGACCTTGCCGTGGCCGCGGAATCCCTTACGCCGCCGCAAAAAGCGCTTCAAGAGGTCATAGCCGAGCACCCGGCGGTGCAAGGCGAACCGCTGCTAAGGGGCATCGACTGGCGCAATTTCGTCACACTGACGATCTCCAGTATTCTAATCTTTGTGATTCTGTATGGCCTGTTACTGTTACTAATCTTTGCCGTGATAAGCGCTATTGGACCGCTCTAGAAAGTGCGTCGCTTACAATTGCCTTTCCGTAGGTTGACCAGCCTCGTCATGATCAGTGCTCTTGCCGTTCTGGGCTTGAGCGATACGGCGTACGGGCAGGAAACAGAAACGACCCTTGACGAATACTGGGCGCTTCTTGAAGAGACCCAATCGACGCTTGATCAAATCGCCGAATCGGGATTGGAATCCAGCAGAACCACCCTCCTGGCGCTCGCCGAGCGATGGGCAGCGATCACTGTCGTCGTGACGCCTGATGGTGACCGTATCGTCGTCGATCATTCACCACTGGTCAATTTATTGCAGGCAACACCGGCCGATGTCGAGGCCATGGCGGCGCAGATCGCAACTTTGCGGACGCTACATGAAAGAGACATTGCGGCGCGTATTGATGACGCTAATGCTGTTGCAGAGCTTGGCGATATTCTGAGCCGGCCCGAGTTCCAGTGGCAGGAGCCTGAACCGACATTATGGCAGCAATTGAGGGAACGCGCGCTGCGGCTATTTTTCAACATGCTCCCAGACCAAGTTGGAGACGCCCGTCTCAGTACTGTTCTATTCGCAGCAGCAGGGCTTCTTTTGCTGCTCTTGCTACTCTACTATGCCGCACGCACACTGAGACGAGATTTCACGTCCGCCAGCGCGCGTGACGACGAACGTGAGGCGGCTAGATCTTTGCGCGCCGATCATGCCCTCGCGCAGGCCCAGACACTTTCAGAGCAGGGCGATTACCGGCAGGCAGTGCGTTATCTTTACTTGTCTACCTTACTTCTGCTTGATGAACGCGGTCTGCTCCCCTACGACCGCACGCGGACAAATCGTGAATATCTTCTCGGAGTGGGGCATCGTCCGCAACTGGCGATTATTTTGCAGGAGATAATCGAGATCTTTGATCGCTCCTGGTATGGCTTACAGATTCCAGACGCACAGACGTATTCGCGGTTTGAGAGTCAGGTACAGGATCTACGAAAGATTCGATGAAAGAGGTCCTTCGATGAGAGCGGCTTTAAGTAAGAACGGCCCAGCGATGCTACTCATCATATTTCTCGTGGCAGTCACGAGCATTGCCACCTTCTGGCAGTTGCGCGATGAGGCTCAGCAGCCACCACTCGCCAGCTTCTCCACGGCGCCGGATGGGGGACGGGCACTCTACTATTGGGCTCAGGCGCTGGGTTACGAAACTGTGGAGGAAACGCCTGGTGTTTTTTCTCTTCCAGAGAATTCGAGGTTGGCGTTGGTTCTGGAACCACAATTGCCCGGAATCAGTGAGGATGAATGGCAGGTGCTGGACGAATGGGTTGAACGCGGCGGTACGCTCTTATTGGCCGGCGAAGGATTTGGCGCGGCGCGGTCAATGCAGCATTTCGCATTCGAAATCGCCTATCGGCAGCAATTAGATGGCGAAGCGGCCTTTAATTCGGCAAACTTGATTTCCCCAACGACGCAAACGCCGAGAAATCTTCAACCACGTGCCGTTTTACAAAGTGATCGGCACGATTACGCCACTTTGTTGGCAATCAATGGAGAGCCGCTTGTTGCTGCGCTCTCTCACGGCCAGGGGGTGGTGATTCTGAGCAGTCTGGCTTATCCGTTTTCTAACCGTGGGCTAAAAGACGCAGGTAACCCGCAACTTGTCCTAAATCTTCTGGCTCAGGCAGGCGAAGCACGTTCAATTTGGTTCGACGAATGGCATCACGGCTTGCGTACGGAGCCGGCTGGCGTGCTTGCGGGCCCGGGCACGTGGTTGCGTTCATCGCCTCCTGGGCAGGCGATACTATACACCGCAGCAGTCGTCTTTCTCGCACTTGTGCTGTCGGGAAAACGGTTCGGCCGTCCGATATCAGTGAAGGGCACCCAGCAGCGAAGGGCGCCGGCCGAACATGCGGTTGCGATCGCCAATCTCAGCAGGCGGGCCGGACACCGGCGGGCTATCGGCGCTTATTATCGCCGTGAACTCAAACAGCAACTCGGCCGTCGTTACCGACTGTCTGCTGCCCTGCCCGACGAAGAGTACATCCGTTGCCTGAAATTGCTGCGCTCTGACCTTGATGAAACACGTCTGAGAGCATTGTTGGCGGCTCTCAACCAGGAGAAGATAAGCGAAAATCAGTTGTTAAAACTGGCTCAGGAAGTAACTGAATGGATACGATGAATCTTGCGGAGCACGCCAAGGATCCTCTGGATATTCAGGAAATTTATATCCGCTTGCGCAGAGAAGCAGACAAGGTGTTGGTAGGTTTGGAGGAACCATTTGAACAGATGGTCGTCGCCCTGATTACGGGCGGTCACGTGCTTTTAGAGGGAGTTCCAGGGACGGGCAAGACACTAATGGCTAAAACGCTTGCCCATCTCGTTAGAGCGGAGTTCACGCGGGTCCAATTTACACCGGATCTAATGCCGTCCGACATCTTAGGCACAAGCGTCTTTGACCTGTCAAGCGGGCAGTTCTATCTCAAGAAAGGTCCGATTTTTACACAGCTTTTGTTAGCTGATGAAATTAACCGGGCCCCGGCGAAAACTCAAGCGGCGCTGCTCGAGGCAATGGAGGAACGGCAGGTCAACCTCGACGGCACAGCTTATGCCTTGGGCCCTCCTTTCATGGTCGTTGCCACGCAGAATCCTATCGAGTATGAAGGAACCTATCCACTGCCTGAAGCACAGCTCGACCGCTTTCTGTTCAAAATTCTTGTACCCTACGCACCACAACACGTAGAAATTGAAGTGCTTCGCCGCTTCCACCAGGGATTTGATCCACATCAACTGGCTTCATCTGGATTACAGGCCGTCGTTTCGGCCGAGGCGCTACTATCAGCCCGGCGGACGATTAACGAGGTCGTGGTAGAGGAAGGAATTCTGACTTATATCAGTAATATCGCCGCAGCGAGCAGACGCTCATCCGATCTGATTCTTGGCGCCAGTACGCGAGCTGCAACGCACATGTTACTTGCGTCCAAGACGTATGCAGCTCTACATGGGCGGAACTACGTGCTCCCCGACGATATCAAGTATATCGCCCCTGCCGTTATGCGGCACCGTCTGATACTCAGACCAGAGGCAGAAATAGAAGGACTTGACGCCGACGCCGTCATTGCGAGGCTACACGCCGAGATAGAGGTGCCAAGATAGCTCTCGTTACGCCTCCCGCTCGGTTGCTCAACGCGACGGACTAAGGCTATCTTTTATGCTCCTGACAAGACGCGGTCTCCTGCTACTGCTCGTCGCCGCTCCGGTACTGGCGGCGGCAACTTGGGCGCCCGGCCTACGCTGGCTGGCAGCTGCTTTTGTAGCGGTCGCGCTGTTCCTGATTATCTTTGACTGGTTTGCGGCCGGTCCGGTCACGCGTTTTGAGGTCAAGCGCTTGCACGACAATCGCCTGAGTCTAGGAGCAGACAACAAGATCGAAATTAGCATGCGCCATACACTGGCGTGGCAGGTTGACTTCCAGGTTCGCGATGAACCGCCACCTGCCTTTGAAACAACAGATCTAATAATTAAGGGAAGGACAAAGCCGGGCACTGTGTGGCGGGGACAGTATTACGTGCATCCGTTGCGACGAGGAGACTACCAATTCGCGGACATAAACCTTCGTTGGACTGGACCCCTGGCGCTTGCCTCGCGCCAGGGACGGATTGCGGCGGAAAGGTCAGTCCAAGTATATCCCGATCTGTTCGGAGTGAGGCGTTTTGAACTCCTTCTGCGCAAGAACCAGATACAACAATTAGGACTGCGCAATGCGCGATTGACAGGACAGGGGACGGAGTTTGAGCGGCTACGCGAGTACCGGCCAGACGACGAATACCGCCGTATTAATTGGAAAGCGACCGCCAGAAGATGGCGACCAATCACTATCGATTACCAGGCAGAACGCAGCCAAAATATCGTTGCCGTGTTGGATACCGGTCGAATGATGCAAAGTCCTGTAAACCGAATGGCGAAACTGGATTATGCCATCAACGCAACATTGCTATTGGCGTACGTCGCGGCCGGAGTCGGGGATAAAGTAGGGCTCTTAACGTTCGCTGCAGAGGTGCAGCATTTCATAACGCCGCGCCAGGGTCGCGAGCAATTTTACCGCATCTTAGAGCGCCTTTACGCCATTGAGGCGCAACCTGTCGAGCCTGATTACGGCCAGGGACTTGGCTATCTTGCCTATAAACAGCGCCGCCGGTCGCTCGTTATTATCTTTACGGACATTACTGCTGGTGAGAGTATGGCTGCTCTGGTTGAGCATGCGCGGCTGCTGGCGCGCCACAGCCTACCACTGGTCGTCACAATAAGTGATCCAGACGTGCATGAGATGGCTCAGAGCTACCCTCGTGACTCGGCTGCCGTTTACCAGCGCGCGGCCGCCGGCCAAATGTTGTACGAACGCCATGTCATTCTTGAAAACTTGCGACTGCAGGGAGTTGACACGCTGGATGCACCTGCGAACCAACTTTCGCCCGCAGTAGTCGGTCGCTATTTGGAGTTGAAGCGCAGGGGCCGACTCTAGCGGTGTCCAACTTTGACAACTGTTCTCCTTTACTCTAAAATCACGTCGTTTCTGGAGTAGGTGCGAATGCTTTAGTGGGGTCATGTCTGTTCCCCAACTTACTGAATTCAAGTGTTATCACTCCCGCGACTGATGTTGGGGTTGCCTGAATCACCACAATGGGTGCAATAAAATATTATCGTTAAAGGACGTGCTCCTTGCTATTTCCTTGTGAGGAGTTCGTAGATCTCAAAGACTGGTGAGGTTTTTCTGGAATGAAAGAATATCAAACCGAGAACATCCGTAACGTTGCCCTCGTTTCCCACAGCGGGGCCGGAAAGACGACTTTGGTCGAAAGATTGCTATTCGATACGGGCGTTACCACACGGATGGGAAGTGTTCAGCATGGTAGTGCTGCCATGGATTTCGAAGAGGAGGAAATCGCTCGCAACAGCTCTATCGCTACTGCTATTGCTCCGATAGAGTGGCAAACTACCAAGATCAATTTACTCGATACGCCTGGGTATGCCGACTTCGTCGGCGAAGTGTTCAGCTCGCTGAAAGTTGTTGAGGGCGCCGTGATCCTGGTCGAGGCAGTCGCTGGAGCCGAGGTTGGCACTGAGCTCGTGTGGCAATATTGCGAGGAACGCAATCTTCCTCGGCTAGTCGTGATTAACAAGATGGACCGCGAGAACGTTCGCGTTCAACGTGTCTGGGACAGTACTCAGACGCACCTGCCGGGCAATCTGATTCGCCTGCAGTTGCCAATAGGTGAGGGACCGACCTTTAAGGGAGTTATCGACCTTATTACGATGAAGGCTTTGATGGGCGTAGAAGCAAAGGAAACTGACATTCCCGCAGATCTCGTTGATGCCGCCGAAGAAGCGCGATTTGAACTCATAGAATGCGCCGCCGAAGGGGACGACGAGCTTCTTATGAAGTATTTCGAGGACGAAGAGCTGTCACAGGACGAGATATTGCGCGGTTTAAAAGCAGCAATGCGTAAGGGCACGGCCACGCCAGTCTTATTCAGTGCGCCAGAGCCTGGAATCGCAGTGCGCTCCCTAATGCACTACATACTGCAGTTGATGCCCGCGCCCCATGAAGGGAGCGATTTTGCAGCGGAAGAGGGTGGCCAGGAGGTTTCCTACCCGGTCAGCGACGAATCACCATTAGCCGTATTTGTCTTCAAAACGCGTGAAGATCCCTATGGCAAGATGAGCTATTTGCGCGTATTCGGAGGCACGCTGAATTCAGACAGTCGCGTTCACAACACCAATCAGGATGAGGACGTGCGCGTCGGTAGTGTTGCCGTACTCCGCGGCAGAGAACAAATCAACGTCAGCCGCCTGCACGCAGGAGACATCGGCACAGTTGTCAAGTTAGGCGATACGATGACCAACGATACTTTGTGCGAGCAGGGCCGGAAACTAAAGATTCGCGCGATAGCACAGCCAGAACCGATCATGTCAATTGCAGTTCACCCGGTGTCTCAAACAGACGTTGCGAAGTTGAGTACGACGTTGAGCAGGCTGGCGGCCGAAGATCCGACGCTGCGTTGGTATACGGAACCCGCGACCCGTGAAGTAATTGTATCGGGCATGGGTAACGCGCATCTAGATATTGCGGTGAAAAAGGCACATTCTAAATTTGGGCTAAATCTGACGACAAGTATTCCCAAGATTCCTTACCGCGAGACGATTACGCGCACAAATACGGCCGAATATACCCATAAGAAACAAACAGGTGGCGCAGGACAATATGCCCGCGTTTTCCTTCGGTTGGAATCGCTGGATGATGACGAGCAGTTTGAGTTTAAGTCTGAGGTGTTTGGCGGCGCGATCTCCCAACCGTTCATTCCCGCGGTCGAAAAGGGGTGCCGCCAGGCTATCGAAAGTGGGGTGCTGGCAGGTTTTCCCATGACCGGCCTTCGCGCTGTTGTTTACGACGGCAAGGAGCACCCGGTCGACTCAAAAGAAATTGCCTTCCAAATCGCCGGTCGTGAAGGGTTCAAGCAGGCAGCAATGGGTGCAAACCCGATATTGCTCGAGCCGATCTACGAAGTTGAGGTGACAGTCCCTAATGAGTATATGGGCGACATAATGGGCGACCTCAATTCACGTCGTGCTCGTGTGCTGGGAATGGATCAGCAAGGCGCCAAGGCTATTGTCCGCGCCGAAGTCCCACTGGCGGAGACTCAGACGTACTCTGCCGATCTTCGTTCTATGACCCAGGGACGTGGGGTATTTAGTATGACGTTCCTGCGTTATGGACGTTTGCCCAGCCACTTGCAAGAGCAAGTCGTCGCCGGAGCCAAGCGCGAAGCGGAGCACGAGTAGGAGGGGTGTAACTACGTTGCAAGGCGAAAGCGGCGCGCGTTTACGCCCTTCATGATATCCGAAGCCTCGGTTGCCCTTTTTGTGTCGGTACGCAATAGTAGCAGAAGGCTGCCGTGTTTGACGCTGCTGGTATAGCGGTATTCATCTTCTTGCGATACCCCTAAACCAATGATGGAGCCAATAAGGGCGCCAAAAAAAAGGCCGGCGATGGTCCCTAGTAAGATAGTCCATACGAACGTCTCGACGACGCTCATGGCGAATAGCGCTCCGCCCGGAGCCACCAGGGCGCTGATACCGGCGACAAGACCCAACAGAATGCCTATCCCCGCACCAATTAACGCTCCTGCCAGTCCGCTTTCGGCCGTTGTATCCACAATTTGTTGTCCCTGATAGAGGTTAAGAACCTGGCTGAGAGGGACTCGTTCTATCCTGTCGGGATCGAAGCCGGCAGTCTTGAGATGCTCCTCAGCCTCAGTAGCATCGTTTTCCGAATCAAAAAGCCGGACGACAAGCCGTGTTCCCGCCTCACCCTTTAGCTCATGCGCCAGTTCACTCACTTCCTTAATGCGCTGGTGCTGCTGTTCTAGAATCGCCCTAACGTCCAGAGACAGCGTTTCCTGCAAGGCGTCAGCATAGCGTCGCTCTGCAACGCTCTCGCCCCGAACAACCTCGTCAAGGACGACTTTCTCGGTAGCAGGCTGGCCAATTGTCATTGCCGCTTTAATGTTAATCCACCCTCGGTGGGCTGCCGCGAGAAGGCCGCCGCCTTCGGCCGGCTCTGCACCCTGGTCGCGGACCATTTTGCGCAACGTATTGGCAAATTGTGCCCGCTCTTGCGCATAAGTCTTGAACATCACCTGAAGCCCACGGTTTTTAACATTCTCTGCTGCGACGTTAAAGCCTTTTTCGCTGGCGATGCAAAGACGA
>JAICPS010000298.1 GCA_025929715.1 Anaerolineae bacterium
CCTTTACGGCCGGCTGCACGGCTTTCTCGAGCAGGGCCATGACGCGCTGAACAGCATCGGTCAGGGAGAGATCCATGATGGTGGCTGCAGCCGCGCGCCCGTGTCCGCCGCCGCCCAACCCGCGGGCGATGAAGGCGACGTTGAGCTTGTCGGTGGTGCTGCGCGCGACGAGTTGCACATGTTGGCGCAGTTTTACCAGAAGGATGAGGCCAGCGGGATTGAGCGCGTCGCGCATGCGGTGGGCAACGGCCGAAATCTCGTCGTCGAACCCTTCTTCGGCGACCGCGGTGGCGAAAGCGATGGCCTGGCCCTGCATACGCAGCCACTCGGTGTTTTTCTGTAGCTGCTGGTAAAGGGCTTCCTGTTGTTCGGAGAGCGGGATTTCGAGGAAGCGGCGCGCGACGGCAAGATCGGCGGCTTGCTCCAGTAGCCAGGCGGCCGCATGCGCGTCACGCGAGGTGGTCGTTCCGTATGTGAGCGAACCGGTGTCTTCGTAGATGCCCAGCAGCAGCAGCGTCGCTTCGATGGGCGCCAGGGATAGTCCGGCGCCTTGCAGCATCTCTACAAGCAGCGTTGTCGTGGCGCCGAGCTGTTCGATATGGCTATCCCAGTCCTCCTGTAGCCCGTCGGCAACGTGGTGATCGACCACGCGCACCGGCGTATCGTGACGTACCCCACGCACGCCGGGCACGACCTGCGTATCTACCAATATGACCTGGCTGATCTGGCGGCGGCGCCAATCGTCGGCGCGCATAAAAGGTAGGGAGTCCCAGTAGAGGGCCAGAAACTGCTTGACGTTGCGGTTGACGCGCCGCGATAGCAGGGCCACGCTCGCGGGATTCAGCTTATGCGCCGCCAACTGCGAGGCTACGGCGTCGAAGTCGGCGTTTTCGTGCGTGAGAATGAGTAGCATGGAACCATTATAACCCGAATCTGTTGACAGTCGGCTCTGCAACTGCTATAGTGAGGCCAACCATAACAATTAAATAGTACTTCTTATCCAGAGAGGCGGAGGGACCGGCCCGATGAAGCCTCAGCAACCGCCACGGCGGCGTGGAAATGGTGCTAATTCCGGCAGAAACATACCCACTGGGTATCCTTCTGGAAGATGAGGAGTGGTATAGCTTGAACGGATATGCCTCTTCTGAACTTTCAGGAGAGGTATTTTTTTTGGAGATTCGGGATTGGATACTGGGGACTAGGGATTAGAGATTATTGGTCTCCAGTTCTCCAGTTCTCAGGAGAACGACCGATGGTTGACGTAGCAGACCAACTCGAGACGGTTCTAAGCCAGAGAGAATCAGGCGCTTCCACGACGGCGGTGCATGGACGTGTGCAAGGACGGCGGCTGAAGGCCGGGAACAGCCTGGTGACGCCAATTACACAGACGGCGACGTATACGTTTGCTGATACGGCCGACTTGTGCGCGTTCATGGAAGCGAAGATGTGGGGCGCCGATGCGACGATGGCGGAGCGTGGCGAGTATGGTCGCTATGGAAACCCCACGGTGCGCGCGGTTGAAAAACGCCTGGCGGCGCTGGATAATGGCGATGACGCGCTGCTCTACCCCACCGGCATGGCCGCGGTGACCAACGTCTTGCTGTCAATCCTACCCTCCGGTAGTCACGTCATCTTCACCGACGACTGTTATCGGAAGACGCGACAGTTTTGTAACACGTTCCTGCGGCGACTTGGAATTGAGAGCACACAGGTACCAATGGGCGACTATGAGGCGTTGGCGTCAGCCATCAGGGAGAACACGAGAGTGATCATCAGCGAGAGCCCCACGAACCCCTACCTGCGGGTGGTGGATCTGAAACGGCTGGTACAGGTGGCGCGGCGCCACCGCGTGAAGACGATCATCGACGCCACCTTTGCTACGCCGGTGAACCAGCGACCGTTAGACCTAGGGATTGACCTAGTTATTCACAGCGGAACGAAATATTTGAGTGGGCATAATGACATCATGGCCGGCGTGGTGGTGGGCGAGGCGGGCTTACTGCACGCACTGCGGCAGTCGCAGGGAATGCTCGGCGGGGTCATCGACCCGCACGCTGCCTATCTCCTAGAACGCGGCCTGAAATCGCTGGCGCTGCGGGTGAGGCAACAAAATCGCAGCGCGCAAGCCGTGGCCGAGTACCTGGAGGGCCACCCGAAAATCGAGCGCGTGTGGTATCCGGGGCTGGCGTCGCACCCCGACCACAAGGCGGCGCGGGAGCAAATGGCGGGCTTCGGGGGCGTGGTCAGCTTTACGGTGGCGCCCGTGCGCGGCGAGGAACCGCTGGATACGACGTCACGGCTGATCGACGCCATGACTATCCCCTACATCGCCCCCAGTCTGGGCGGCGTCGAGAGCCTGATCGAACAGCCGGCGCTGATGTCCTACTACGAGCTTTCCACAGAAGAGCGCCAGTCCATTGGCATCCGTGATAACCTGGTGCGTTTTGCGATTGGCATTGAGGATACTGAAGACCTGATTGGCGATCTGGATCAGGCGCTTGCGAGAATTTGATTGATGGTAGTAATGAAATTCGGCGGCACCTCTGTGGGTAGTGCAAAGGCCATGCAGCGGACCGCGGAGCTGATAAAGAGTACGAATGCAGAGCGGGGGGAGGTTGTAGTCGTGGCTTCGGCGATGGGTACGAAGCCGGCAAAGGTGACGGATCTGCTGCTGCAAGGAGCCTACGCTGCGGCGGTGGGGGATGCCGGTGCATGCGGGCGCGCGGCGGAGACGCTGCGCGAGGTTCACCTGGAGGTGATAGAGGGACTGCTGTCGCCCGAAGGGGAGCGCCAGCAGGAGCTGGCGGAGAACGCGCGGTTTATCGACCGTTTTGAGGACCTGTGCCGGGCGGTGCTGGTGCTGGGCGAGCTGACGCCGCGGGCGCTGGACGCGATCAGCGCCATGGGCGAGCAGATGAGCGTGCGCATCCTGGCGGCTTACCTGCGGCAGGTGGGACAGCCGGCGGAGGCGATTGACGCCAGCGAGCTGATCGTTACCGATGCCAATTTCCAGGCGGCGACGCCGCACGCGCAAGAGACGGCTCGACAGACGACACAACGCCTGCTGCCGTTGCTGGCGACAGGGACGACGCCGGTGGTGACCGGTTTTATCGGGGCCACGGCCGAGGGCACCATAACAACGCTGGGCCGTGGCGGATCCGATTTCAGCGCGGCGATTCTGGGACGGGCGCTGGAGGCGGACGAAGTGTGGATCTGGACCGACGTTGACGGCGTAATGACGGCCGATCCGCTGCTGGTGCCAGAGGCGCGCACAATCTCCAGGCTGACGTATCGCGAGGTAGCGGAACTGGCTTACTATGGCGCTAAAGTTCTGCATCCCAAGACGATCCGGCCTTGCATGGAAGGGGCGATTCCTCTGCGCATTAAAAACACATTTAATCCTGAGCATGCCGGAACGGTGATCGTACTTGACAATGGCGCCGCAACGAACGGCATGAAGGCGGTGACGGCGATTGAGGCGCTGAGCCTGTTGACCGTAGAGGGCAAAGGCATGATGGGCGTGCCCGGCATTGCAGCGCGCACCTTTGGCGCGGTCGCCGAGCGGCAGGTGAATGTGCTACTGATCACGCAAGCTTCGTCGGAGCAATCAATCTGTTTTGCGGTGTCCGCGTCGACGAGAGAGACAGTGGTGGGGGCGTTGGAACAGGAGTTTGCGGCTGAGTTGGCGCGGAGAGACATCGACCGCATCTGGGCCATGCATCCGGTGTCAATCGTGACCGTGGTGGGCGCCGGTATGCGCGGGACGCCCGGTATTGCGGGACGCATTTTTGGGGCGTTGGGGAGCGAAAACGTGAACATCATCGCCATTGCACAGGGATCGTCGGAGTGCAGCATCAGCCTGGTGGTGGATGGGGCGGACACGCAGCGGGCGGTGCGCTACGTTCATGCAATGCTGTAGGACGCCAATTTAACCGCCGTTCAATTTAGCTTTAACGGCCGTCGCGATCTGCTCTGCACGGCTGTTAACTTCTAACTTAAGGCACGCCAAGAACAAATTTAACGGCTTGCCTTGTTTTACTCCTGGCAGGCTGCCCATAATGGACGTGGACCAAAAGATATGAGCGCTGTCTGGTTGGTCACGTTTGCAAGTTTGCAGGTTTGCGGACCTGACCAATGCAGGACATGCACGATTACGTAAACAAGGAGTGAGAAATGCGATTGAGTGTGCGATTATTGTTGACGCTGGCGCTGGGGCTGGCGTTGTCGCTGGCTGCGTGCCAGACCGAGGAGCAGCCAACTCCGGAACCGGACAGTGGTGCGCTGGACCAACCGACCACCGACGTTGAAGCAGAACCAGATCCGGAGGCAGATCCCGAGGCTGACCCAGAACCGGATCCTGAAGCGGACCCAGAGCCCGACCCGGAACCAGATCCTGAAGCGGATCCCGAGGCCGACCCTGAAGCGGTGGTGACCGTGGAAGGCGAAGGCGAGGCAGGTAGCCTGGTCATTTATTCTGGCCGTGGCGAGAGTCTGGTGGATCCCATTATTCAAGAGTTTGCCGAGGAGACGGGGATAGACGTGCAGGTACGTTACGGCGGCACTGCGGAAATGGCGGCGACTTTGCTAGAGGAAGGCGAGAACAGCCCGGCGGACATCTTTTACGCGCAGGATCCTGGTGGGTTGGGAGCGGTGCAGAGCGCGGGATTGCTGACGCAGCTACCGCAGGAGCTGCTAGAGCGTGTACCGGAGCGTTTTCAGTCGCCAACTGGGGACTGGATCGGCATTTCGGGCCGCGCTCGGGTCGTCGTATATAACACGGAGGTGATCACAGATCCCGAAACCCAGCTTCCCGATGATCTTGAGGGCTTCACAGAACCGGAGTGGCAAGGTCGATTGGGCTGGGCGCCAACCAATGGTTCTTTCCAGGCGATGGTCACGGCAATGCGCGCCGTGTGGGGTGAAGAGCGCACGGCGGAGTGGTTGCAAGGCATTCAGGATAACGAGCCAATCGTCTTCGAGGGCAACACGCCCATCGTCGCCGCGGCCGCGGCGGGCGAGATCGATGCGGGATTCGTCAACCATTATTACCTTTACCGCTTTATCGCCGAGGAAGGCGAATCCTTTGGCGCACGCAATTACTTCCTACCAGGAGGTGGGCCGGGATCGCTGATAATGGTTTCGGGCGCCGGCATATTGAACACCGCGCCGAACCCGGAGAACGCGCAGCGCTTCCTGGAGTACCTGCTGTCGGTGGAAGGACAGCAGTATTTCGCGTCGGAAACGTTTGAGTACCCGGTGGTGGAGGGCGTGCAGACGTCGCCGCTCTTGCCGCCACTGTCAGAGCTGGATGCGCAGGCGCTGGATATAGACCTCGCGCAGCTGGCGGATCTGCAGGGGACGGTGCAATTGCTGAGCGAGTTGGGTATTTTGCCCTAGCAGCACTTTCCCGGAAACTGCCTTGCCTGCGGACGCTGAGAGTTTCCGGGAAAGTGTGTTAGGATTGCCCATGTTCGAACCGCAGGACACCGAGCTAACGCCCGATCCTGACATCTTTTGTTCTGTGCTGTCGCGCGACATGGGGGAGCCGTTGTTTGCCACGGCGCTTAACGTCGAGTACTGGTTTCTGCTGGAGTATGATGGTCCCTGGCGCGAGAAGGCCACGGCGGACAACGAGCTCCCGCCCGAAGTTCAACTGTGGTTGGACGCGCAGCTCGAGGCGACGATGGGGCGCGGGCGCATGCAGTTTATCAAGCAGGAGGGGGAGCGGCCTAGGGATCACCTGACCTTTTACGTCGTGCATGCCCGGGAAGCGGAGCCGATGATGTGCCGGCTGCGCCTGGAGAAGTATCAGGACCTGTTGCAATTGGATGTAGAGGCGCTGGTAGCGGGGAGCGCGTCGTACGAAGAATTGAGCCAATACGTTCCCATGTACCTCTTGTGCACCTAGGGGCGCCGCGACCGCTGTTGCGCCCTGTATGGCCTGGATGTGCATCGCAGCCTGAAAGCCCTTGCCGGGGACGCCGTGTGGCAGACGAC
>JAICPS010000242.1 GCA_025929715.1 Anaerolineae bacterium
CCACAGCGGAGAGCGTGCGCATTGTATGGTTCCAAAGTGTAAATGCAAGCGCCGTGTTGACCAGAGCCAGCCAACCGACGATGAGCCAGCTTGAGAATTTCAGCGAGGGTAAACCTTGCAGTAATATCCCACTCGCCAGCAGAACCGCCGCACCGATTCCCATGCTGACGACGGTAACCGTGATGGGCGAGAGGCGCTGATCGCGGTTGATGCCTCGTCCCATCACTGACGAAATAGCGTTTGCCAGGACACCGACAATTGCAACGAGGAAACCTAGCAGTTCGAGCGGCGACAAGCTGAGACCACTCTGGATTACGTCCTGATAGAAGAACGCTAGAGCTCCGAGAATGAACAGCCCGGTGCCCAGCCACTGCCGCACACTCAGCCGTTCACCCAGAAAAAGTATTCCTAGAAAGGCGACGAGTACGGTGGTGAAATTAAGTAATAGGCTGATGGTGACGGCCGGGAGCAGCGCCAGAGCCACAAACTGAGTGCCCTGTGTGACCGAATAATAAATAAGCCCCAACAAAGCCAATCGCACCCAGTCTCTTCGGCTTAGGGCAGTAAGAGAATGCTCCTTACCGTTCCGGCGTAGGGCAATGGGCAGTAAGATCAGAAACGCCAGGACGTAACGTAGGCCGGCGAAGGTTAGCGGGGGAATGTCCTCAAGCCCGTACTTTATCAGGACCCAGGACGTAGACCATAAAAAGGTGACGAAGAGTGCTTGAAGTATGGCACCGGTTCGCTGCGACAGTGAAAATTTCAAGAACACCTCCACACATTTGCACAAGGCTCGATCGGCAAGCTAATATGCTGCCAACCTCACTCCTCAAGCATTTTATGCCGTAAGATGTCTACCGCTGTGCGGCTTATCGCAGCGCTCGGTCCAGACTTGCCGGTGCGGGCAACGGAACCCTAGCTACTCTTCAGCTGACGCCTCTATTTTAGCCAGTACACGCGTGCACGCCAATGGCATCATGCCACGTGCCCATCCAGTTCTATTTTGGCACGCACGAGGTCTTCTTCGCGCGTGAATGTGAAGCCAAGCCCTTCGGCAATGCGCTTCATACCTCGATTTTCGGGAAGCATGTAGGCCATGACCGTTTTCACACCCTCTTGTCGGCCAACCTCTAGCAAGCGGCGCAATAATTCGGTGCCTAAACCCATCCGCTGGTGTTTGTCGCTGATAAGCAGCGCAAACTCGGCCTCCTCGCCCTGATAAAACTTACTTAAACGCCCAACGCCGATGATTTCCTGCTCTCCAGTCGAAGAATCACGGCGCGTGGCTACTAACGCCATTTCACGGTCGTAGTCGATGAAGCAGATTCGCGTCAGCCGCTCGTGTGCCGTGCGCTGATCCAGATTTAGCGCGTGGAAATAGCGCATGTATACGCTTTGCTCGGAAAGCGATTCGTGAAAGCGGACCATCAAAGGCTCGTCCTCGGGTCGAATAGGGCGGACGCGTACGGCCATGCCGCCGCCGGTTTCCCAGTCCCATATATATTGGCTCGGGTATGGACGGATTGCCAATCTCGGCAGCTCTGCTTCATCTGTATCTGGCCCATAGAGCACAACACGCGCGTCTAGCGCCAGGAGCTGATTTGCCGAGGCCAATAAAGGATTGATGTCAATTTCTCTTATCCAGGTTTGCTCCGCGACCAGGAAACTGAAGCGCACCATTAATATCTCTAGGGCCTCCAGGTCCACCGGCTGGCGACCGCGAACGCCCTGAAGCGCTTCGTATATCCTGGTACGTTGCATCATACGGCGCGCGAGGGTGGTGTTTAGTGGTGGAAAGCCCAGGGCGCGATCACGGTAGACTTCGACCAATGTGCCCCCTGTGCCAAACAGCAACACCGGTCCAAATTGTGGGTCAGGGCTGCTGCCAATAATGATCTCGTATGCTTCGCTGAGATCGACCATAGGCTGCACGGTAACGCCCTGGAAGTGCGCCTTTCCGGCGTGACTGGCGACCGCGCCGGCGATCGCCTCGAAGGCTTCCCATACCTGTTCGTCGTTCTTGAGGTCGAGGCGCACACCTCCAACGTCAGTCTTGTGTGTGATGGTCGTAGAGTTTAACTTGAGCACCACAGGATAACCGATATCCTTAGCTGCTTCTATCGCCTCCGCTGCCGTCGCGGCAAGCACGGTTTTCGCCACAGATATATCATAGGCTGCCAAAATTCGCTTGGACTCGTATTCGGTCAAAATCGTGCGCCCTTCGGCCCGGGCATCCTCGATCAATTGGCGGACTTTGGCGTGCGCCTTACCCTCTTTTTCCGTCTCGGCCGGTAATTGCGGCGTTTCATATAGAGAACGAAGATTTCGATCATAACGCCACATATAGTTGAACATGCGCGCCGCTGTGTCCGGATAGGTAAATGTGGGTATATTGGCCTGGTTGAGAATCGATTCACCCGCCGCGACGTCCGCGCCTCCCATCCAACTGGCGAGGATCGGTTTTCCTTGTAATCTGGCATAAGGTCTGAGGCGTTCCGCGGTCTGCGTCGGATCGGTCATCGCCTGCGGCGTCAGAATGATGAGAAAGCCGTCGCTGTTGGGGTCGCCGGCTACAATGTCGAGCGTTGAGATATAGCGGTCAGGTCCGGCGTCACCCAGGATGTCAACCGGGTTGTTGTGGCTCCAGTGTGCGGGGAGCAGGTCATTGAGACCTTTCATGGTTTCTGCCGTTAGCTCGGCAAGATCTCCGCCGTCGCTAATAAGCGCATCGGTAGCCAGCACACCAGGTCCACCCGCGTTGGTGATAATCGTAAGCCGGCGCCCATGGGGTCGCGGCTGCTTGGAAAGGATCTCGGCCATGTTGAACAAGTCGTCGATTCGTCCCACCCGCAGCACGCCGCTGCGACGAAAGGCAGACTCAAGGACCTCGTCGCTGCCGGTAAGCGATCCGGTGTGCGAGGCTGCTGCTTTGGCAGCCGCTTCTGTGCGGCCCGGCTTAATGACGATGATCGGCTTGGTCAATGCCACTTCACGCGCGGCAGACATGAAAGATCGCGCGTCGCCGATGCTTTCCATGTAGATGACAATACTCTGTGTACGGGTATCATTGCCCAAATAATAAATCAGGTCGCCCCAATTGACGTCGAGCATGGATCCAATGGACACAAAATGGCTGAACCCGACGTTCTCGTGAAAGCTCCAGTCGAGGACTGCGGTACACAATGCGCCACTTTGACTGATGAATCCGACGTTTCCCGGCCGCGCCATTGCATTGGCGAACGTTGCGTTTAGGCCGGTGACGGGGCTCATGACGCCAAGGCAGTTGGGACCGATGATGCGCATTTTGCCTTCACGCGCCGTCCTGAGGATTTCTTCTTCTAGAGCCACGCCTTCCGGTCCACGTTCCTTGAAACCAGCGGAGATAATAATGGCCCCCCGCACACCGGCGTCGACGCACTCGCGCACGACGCCCGGTACCGTTTGAGCAGGCGTGGCGATCACGGCTAGGTCAACTGGCTCAGGCACCTCTGCAATGGAGGGATATGCTTTGATTCCAAGCACGCTAGTGCGCTTGATATTGACGGGAAACACGGTGCCGCCAAATGAATTCGTGATCAAATTCCAGAGCAGCGTGCGACCAACGCTGCCGGGCTCTTCACTGGCGCCGATTACGGCAACGCTATCCGGGCGAAAAATTGCGTCGAGAGGCTGGTATTCGTAGCGCAAGAAGTCGTGCGCCGACTCGGTACTTACTTTCTTGGACCTTAACACGTTTGTTAACTCCTTGTCGGTATTCGGGTCCCACGAGATTGGCATAGATCTATTATGATCGTGTCAAGCCAAAATCGTCGCGTGGGATAACCGGAATGTTATCCGCTATAATGGCGCGAACTTTCTTTAAGTTTGTTCGATCATTAAATGCTCTATAGGAGCGATTGGCGATGATACGACCGGCGTCGATAACTGCCGACAGAAAGCAAAGAATACTCACTGTTACATGGAGCGATGGACACGAAAGTGTCTATTCTTTTGCGGGTTTGCGGGCTGTTTGCCCGTGCGTGGAATGTAAGGGAGGACATGCACACATGGGCGGCCCACCTGATCCGAGAATAGTACGAGACGCTGTTGACGACAGCCTGGACTTGCAACGGATCGAGCAGGTCGGCAGCTATGCCTTGCAGTTCCACTGGAGCGACGGCCATTCAACGGGGATATACACCTGGGATATGCTTCGTAATGCGTGCCCTTGTGGAGAATGCCTGTCCGAGTAGCGCACTAAGATAAATTTGCACTGGCTTCTTCGGATTCCTGCTGTAAATGGCTTAAGGCAGGACGTTGTGCTATCGTCGCCTGCCGTTCCATGTTAGAGACCGCGCGGGCGACGTTTTCGATGGCGACGCGCTGCTTTCGATAAAGATCGGATTCGCTCATCGCAAGTCTCCGCGCGACATCGCGAACCCGTTGCCCCTGTATGAACTTTAGCTCCAGGATGTTGTAAAGGATCCATTCAGCGGTCGTCATGCTCCGTTCCCCGTGTGGTTTCTGCTGCTCAATTGCCCGTTCCAGGATCGCGCGCAAAGCTCTGGTAGGATTCCCACGATACTCCTGGACCGCTTCCTGTACCACGCGAAGGCGCATTAAGGGACTTTGCGTAAGTTTCGGGCCACCCCAGTAGTGGCTGAGGGCGTCTTTGACCATCGTGGAGAAATCGGGATCGTTGATTATGATTTCATCTTCGTCAAGGGACGTGGTCAGTAGCGTCGAGCCGCTAAACGCGGCCGCGCTGCGTTGCCGTTGCAGTGCCGTAATTTGTGGTAACAGGCCTTCTACTGCCGCGAACACTTCTTGTTGAAGAATGCGGTCTTCAAGTGCGTTTGCTACCTGCCGCGCCAGGCGCTCGAAGATCTCCTCTTCTTCTTCACTGAGATCGGGCGCGTCGCTGCGCGCGCGAATTCCAAGAATTCCCACCAGCGCATCTTCCTGGCGGGTATATAGCGTGCGAATCCAGAAGCTCTGCCAAATAACAAATTCACCCACCCTCTCTAGATTGTCGTTTGCGCCGTTGTAGCCGGTTGGCTGCGTCAATTCGCGCCAACTTTCACCCTGAATGTCATCCAGCTCTGACTTGGGATCGACGACGACTTCCACCTTTGGACCGTCCGGTGTGAATGCCGCGACGAACGCGGTGGGAATACGCAGCGACTCACAGATTGTTATCAGGACGCTTTCCAAAAATTGATGAAGGTCTCGTGTCGTTAGGAGTCTTTCGCTGAGCTCCTGAATGCGGCGTACGTCAGGATCATTGTTGAGGTGGAAAAGACGTTCAAGTGGTTTCTTAAAAGCATGTATGGCCCATTCCACCAGCATCACGGTTGCAACCATCGCAAATGCCAACGCCGTTTCGACAGGAAGGCCCAAAAGGGAGCTGGTACGGCTAACTGCAATATAGACCAGAAGCACGATGGTCGCCGTCATTGGCACGCGCGCCATGAACTTGAAGAGCCTGACACGGACAACACGGTCAGGCGACATGGCGCCAAAGTAAGCCAGATAATACGTGAGGAAGCTGAACATGCCGCCAACTGTAATATTGCCGGCGATGAGAACTAGCCAGAAAGCGGTGCTTAGCTGCACATTTGAACTTCCGCTTAAGAGTAGGTAGGGGAAGACGCCAAGGGGCGCGGCAAGGAAAGCGGCAAGAATTATCCGGGTCCGCTGCCGGATGGTCGAGGTCACCGACAACTGTTGTGCGCGCCAGACGTTGAAGATACTAACGCCACTGACAAACCAGAAATAGAGGGTGAATAAGGCGAATAGTGGACCGGCGCGCAGGTGCGGCGCCTGGGGCAGGTCGATAACTCCGCCGACGACCAAGTCCGAAAACCCGACAAGAGCGATAAATGCCAGGCCGACCAGATAGAATACGCGGACAAAGAGACGCCGCCGGTGCGAGACATGTCCAGTGGTCGCCAGAAGAGCATCGGACAGATGATATTGAGCTGCCGGTACCATTGCTATCCCCACCCATTCCAGGCGCAGCCATGGTTCGCTGGAAACCGTGATATTCGTACGGCTGGCCATCAACTCGGTGAGGTAAACGACGACCACAAAGAACACCAGGTTTGTAAAGGACCTGGTAACGCGGTCGCGTATAAAGTGGCGCAAATTAAATAGTGCTACAGCGGAGCCAAAGATGACAATGGCCGCCTGCAATACGTCATTTACGAGCGCCAGCAGTTGATTAAGAGAGCTCATGCTAAAGGATACGGATGGGTTTACGTATGCATTGGGTGATTATCGATAGGGCCGGCAAACTAGCAGCGAGTGGCTGGCGGCCTATTGACGATCTGACCCGGGCGGAAATCAGGCCGGCGAAGGAGCCGGGGGTAGATCCAAGCTTGGCGGCTTCCACTCACGACGACCGCTTTCACCGGTGTTAACCTCCGACGACTTCGGCGGTGGTGTGCCGCTTGGCGGCGCCACCTGCGGATCGTGGCCTTCGATCAAGGCAACGAATTCGTCGGCTTCAAGGGTTTCCACTTCCAGGAGGCGCTGGGCGACGAGTTCTAACTTTTCGCGGTGCTCATCTAAAATCGTGTGGGCACGGCCGTATTGCAAATCAATTATCTGGCGAACTTCGTTATCGATTTGTTCGGCGATCGCATCGGAGTAATCGCGTTGTTCGCTGATCTCGCGACCAAGGAATACCATCTCTTGTTTTTCGCCGTAAACACGCGCTCCAAGAGCATGACTCATCCCATATTGAGTTACCATCGCGCGCGCCATCTTCGTGACCTGGCGCAAATCGCTACTTGCGCCGGTCGTTAACTCGCCGAATACGACTTCTTCAGCAATCCGCCCCCCTAGAGCGCTTGCTATGAGATCGCAGAAGTGCGATTCACTATAAAAGTAGTTGTCCTCTTCAAGATACCACGTGAGGCCGCCGGCCATGCCACGTGGAATGATAGTCACCTTCCGAATAGCGCGGGCATGAGGCAGCATATGGCTGACAACGGCATGTCCAGCCTCGTGATAAGCGGTGATTTCTCGCTCCTGTGGGCTC
>JAICPS010000070.1 GCA_025929715.1 Anaerolineae bacterium
GGGCGTGCCCATCATCGGCATCATCGTCAAGTTGCTGCTCGCTGTTTTCCTCTACGAATTGAGTCCCATCGCCTGGTATACGGCCATCATCTGGATCGTCGGGGGCGTCATTTTCTATTACATCTACTCCCGTCCGCGCGAACTACAGCGCACCGAGACGCCTCTCGTGCAGGAAGTAGTCGAACCGCACACGCGCCGCCACAACATCCTCGTGAGCATTGCTAACGAGGAAAATATTGCTCCTCTTACCCATGTAGCCACCGCCGTCGCCCGTGAAAAACAGAGCGCCATCTGGGGCATGCACGCCGTTCAGGTGCCCGACATCATGCCCATTGGCGCCTCGCGCGAAATCGCCATGGAGAAACAGGGACTGCTCGAACGCGCCTCGGCCAGGGTAGATAGCAACGTGCCCTTCAACTGGATGCTGCGCGCCACCCACGACGTGGGAAGGGCGATCCAGGACTCCATCCGCCGCAAGGATATAGACGTGTTGGTAATGGGATGGCCCACCAAGGGCGAGCCTGATAGTCCAGCTTCCCCCCTCGGGCGCACCCTGCGATGGCTACTGGAACGCCTCCTCTGTGATCTTCTTCTCGTGCGCATGGATGAAACGGCGGACTTACTTGATTTCACTACTACCATCGTGCCCATTCGTCCACTCGGGAGCGGGGCGCAAGCACGGTTTGCGGCGGGAACGGCGCGAACCTTGAGCGCAGCGGACGGTGGGCGCGTGCACTTTGTGCACGTAGCTTACGAAGGGGAACACGTCGATCTGCAACGATTGGAACGCCTTGCCGGACTTTCTCCAAAAGAAATCACCGTTGTGCGAGTTGACAGGCCCTCACTGTCCACAAAAGATGTGGTCGAGGCTGTGCTGCGTTCCGCGCAAGAATTTGGCGCTACCGCTCTGGTCGTCGGCGCCACCGAAGAGGGCATCATCTCGCGTCGGCTCCACGGCTCCGTTCCCCCCGAACTCGCCCGTCGCTTCCACGGCACTTTCCTGCTCACCAAGAAATATTCCGGCGCCGTCCGCTCTTATATGCAGGAGTTCTTTGGCAGCCGCCCAACCGAACACCTCAGTGATGTGGACGTCATCGTCGATCAAGACTAAACCACTCTTCTCCAAAGGAGTTCATAATGCCTACAATAACCATCTTCTGGTTCGCCCTTACCTTTATCCTATTTGCCGCATTTGCGGCCTGGGTGCTGCACGAAATCCGTTCCGTAGGCCACCGCCATATCTCAACTGAGAACGCGTTCGTAGCAGAGGCCGATGAAGAATGAATAATCAATCCACCAATGAATCTATTTGACTCAGATGCCTGAACGGCCGTTGAGACGAGCGCTGCTTCTCATGCTGCTTGGTATGGGAGCCTTCTTCCTCGTCGCAGCAGTGCTGGCCTTCCTGCTATGGCACGTGCTGGACGGTTGGCGGCAATTCTTGGGCGAAATTGCGTTCGTGGCCGCGCTGACGGCGATTCCCATCGCCTACTATGTGTGGACAAACCATGTAGCCCATCACCTCTAATCGGATCGAGCTAGCTCAAGAAAGCACTAAGAAAACGGCCGGATTCGTCAAAATCACGTCAATTTAGATCCCCAATATCAAGAAAACATCAAAGGCTTCATCCTGCAAGAGGAAGAGGCTCCGATTTATGGTAGCTTTGAGCCCATTCCATCATGGCTGCACGTAGGTGCGATCCTGATGTACAGGCGGCCACTATCAGGCCGTGAATTGTGATTCTAAACTAACGCTTTGTTGCAACTATTGAATTAAGAAATGCACAATTCAGAGAGAAACTAAATGACGCTGTCTGACATAAAACGTTTTTAAATCGGTGAACCCGTCCCCACCAGCCGCGAGATACACGAGCGGCTGGACAAGGTGCGCGACCTGGCCGTCTTTGCCTCGGACCCCATCAGCAGCAACGCTTATGCACCCGAGGCCGGCTCCGACTCTTCGATGTCTGAAAGTATCCACTCCGGCTCATCTCCGGCCGAGGAGAGCGTATAAAGGGTCTGTCCCTTCTGCGCCAGGCCGGTGCGTAGGCGCCAGACCCTAAGCCGAGACCAGAACGGGATCCGACTTGCTGGAAATGCAACAAAGACGGCCATTGCTCCAAACAGTTGCGCGGCCTCCAACAGACCCTCACGGAAGCTAGCATACTGGCGGAACGCTTGGGCGAGATGCACCCCGTACGCCTCAGCTGTGGCTACTAGCTCCGCAAACGTCCGTTTTTCGGCGTTAGTTAGGGCGAGGTAGCCTTCCCGAAGACCGGGCACGAACGAGTGGCGCACCGGCACCATCTTGACCAGGATCACCTGGCCGCTCTGGCTCCGTGCCATGGCGCTGGCAAAGTGGGTTGCTCGCAATGTCCACTGCCTTTCGCCGAAGACGACAATCACATTCTGTCGGTTCATCGATTAACTGCTTCTATGAAGGAGTCTACCGGCACCAGTCCTTCAGGGTATTAAAAATCTGTCAAGGTTTAGCTTATAACCATCAATAGAGTGTCAAGGTTTGGCGTATAACCATCAAGAAAGTGTCAAGAGTACCGTGCAACAGAAGAAAGATAGTTCGGTATGTGGTAGCTTTGGACCCGTTAGCAATGCATTTTCTACGAGCCCACTTTGCGCAACAGCTCCATGTCTGACCACGCTTTACGCCGGGCAGTTCTGCTCATGCTGCTTGGGATAGGTACATTCTCACTGGTGGCAGGGCTTTTGGCACTGGCGACCTGGATCGCTTTAGGGACGTGGCGCTCCTATCTAAGCGAAATTGCATTCCTGGCAATTGTGGTGAGCATACCCGCCGCCTATCGTATATGGAGCCGATACGTAGTCCATCGCGTCTAAGAGGCACGGGAGCATACTCGATGCGCCTGCAATGCGCGGTGATTAATCGCGGCCCTGAATGAATAGTTGAAAGAGATACCGTTAATGACATTTTCGAACCTTAAACGATTCTTGATTGGGGAGCCCTTCCCTACCAGCCGCGAGATACACGAGCGGCTGGACAAAGTACGCGCCCTGGCCGTCTTTGCCTCCGATCCTATCAGCAGCAACGCCTATGCCACCGAGGCCATCATGAGCGTACTGATTGTGTTAGGCAGCGGCGCGCTAAACATGACTTTGCCGATCGCCCTCGCCGTGGCCGCGCTGGTGCTGATGGTCATCTTCAGCTACATCCAGACGATCCTGCACTATCCCGATGGCGGCGGCGCCTATACGGTCGCGAAAGACAATCTGGGCCGCTTCCCGGCGCTGCTGGCCGGCGGCGCGCTGCTCACCGACTATATCTTAACCGTTTCCGTATCTTCGTCGGCCGGCGTGCGCGCCGTCACCTCCGCCTTTCCCGAGATATGGCCGTATCGAATCTGGCTGGCGCTGGCCGCCATCCTTTTGATTACGTGGCTGAACCTGCGCGGCGTACGCGAAAGCGGAACCGTCTTCGCCTTTCCCACCTACGCCTTCGTCGGCGGCGTCTGGGTCGTGATCGCCATCGGCATCGTGCGCTACTTCGGCCTGTTCGGCGTCTCGCCGCTCGTGCCCCTCGACGTCACGGTGGAAGCTGAAGAATCACTGGTTGGCTTCGCGTTCGTCTGGTTAATTCTCCGTGCCTTTGCCGGCGGAACCACGGCGCTGACGGGCATTGAGGCCATCAGCAACGGGGTGCAGGCCTTCAAGCCGCCAGAATCGCGAAATGCGGCCAAGACGATGGTCGCCATGGGCTTCATGGCTATGACACTGTTTGTTGGCATCAGCTTTCTGGCCACTTACCTGAACCTGATGCCAGTAGAGGAAGGTGAAAGCATCCTCTCGCAACTGACCCGCAACATCGGAGGCGGCGGATTTCTCTATATCTGGGTGCAGACATTCACCGCCCTCATCCTATTCCTGGCGGCCAACACCGGCTACCAGGATTTCCCCCGCCTCAGCTCTTTCCTCGCCCGCGACGGCTTCTTGCCGCGCTGGATGCAAAACCGGGGCGACCGGCTGGTATTCAGCTCCGGCATCGTCGTCCTGGCGGTGGTTTCGTCGCTCATCGTCATCGCCTTCCGCGCCAACGAAATTGCCATGCTACCGCTCTACGCCCTGGGCGTCATGCTCAGCTTTACGTTGTCCCAGGCAGGCATGACGATCCTTATGGGCAAAATTGGGCAGCTTGCGCCCGGCGAGACGGCCAACACGGGCGTAACGGAGATCCACTACGAAAAGAAGTGGCGCTGGAAACAGGCTCTCAACGCCGCTGGCGCGGTAGTGACAGGCATCGTCTTTATCATCCTGACCGCGACGAAGTTTATAGAAGGCGCCTGGATCGTGGCGCTTTTGATACCGTTGCTGGTGGCCATGTTCTACACCATCAACCACCATTACGACTCCGTCGCCGCGTCGCTAAGCACGCGAGGCCTTAGCGACAAAGATCTGGTGCCCATTGCCGACGTGGCCATCGTGCCCATCGCCGACGTGCATCGCGGCTCCATCCGCGCCCTGACCTATGCCCGCCGCATCGCCCAGGACGTGCGCGCCGTATCCATCGCCACACATCCTGACGTGCGCGAGCGGCTGGAACGGCGCTGGAATCGATTCCCGAAGCTGACAGAAGGCATCCGGCACGACATCATCGACTACGACTTTCGCGATATTTTGGAGCCGCTGGTAGACTACATCGACCGCGTCAATAACAGAGAGTTTCCAGGCCAGATCGTGACCGTCGTCGTCCCCGAATTTATCGCCGAATCATTCTGGGCGCGCCTGCTGCACAACCAGACGGCCAACATCCTGCGCGGGCGTCTGCGCCACCAGGAGCACCTAATCGTTATCGACGTCCCGTACCACATTGAATCGCCAGCAGAGGAAGAACAGCCCGAACGGAAAGGAACGCGGTGGTCGTTACGCTAGCATGGTGCAAAATCCGAGCCTGCGACCTTCTGATCGCCCTAAAATTCAGAAAATCAGGTGCGTACGATTATGCCAATCCGCATCCCCTACTCGCCGCACCGGGATTTACCGAAGCGCCGTACAGTTCACGCCACCCCCCGCACCGCCCACGCCCGTAAACCCAACGAAATGGATCCATCAGCCTCCACGGGCAGCGCGGCTTGTAGTGTGGACGCTAATTCAGCCTGGCGCGCGGGGGACAGGGAGCCGACGTAGCGAGAGGCCGGGCCGGCGCCGCCAAAAAAGGGTTGCCAATAATCGTCGAAATTTTCGAAAACTGCCGGCGTTTCCAGGGCGCGGGTTTCTTTGACGTGCATTCCGGCTTCGCCGAATGCGCTTGCCAGGGCGTCGGGGTGGCAGATGGCGAATCGCTTCTGGTCGAGCGCGAGCGCGTCTGAGTCCAGAGAAGCGGCGACATCCCAGAAAACGCGCAGCATTCCCATCCCTTCGGCATAGTCCCACACGTATAGCGCAACCTGACCGGGATGCGAGCCGCCGTGCCTCACCACCCGGGCCATTTCGCGCAGGGCGGCGACCGGATCCGGAAAGTGGTTGATCGCCAGGCCGGAGACGGCAACGTCAAAGTAGTGGTCGGCGGCAGGTATTTTTTCGGCGCCGGCCTCGACGAAATGCAGGCGCCCCGCGTCCTTTGCAGCGCGATTTGCATGGGCGAGAAAGCCGCCGGATTTATCGATCCCGACGACCTGTCGCGGCCTGCACTTTTCTGTTATCGCCCTGCTGAGCGCGCCGGTTCCGCAGCCGACGTCCAGCCAACGAAGCTCTTCGGCTGCGTCGAGCCAGTCTAGAAAAAGCGGCGCGATTTTGCGGCTCCAGCGTCCCATAAAGCGCTCGTATGGGGAACCGCTTTGCCAGGGATCGTCAATTGTCACTCAAACACCCTTCCAGCCGTAGCCAGCGTCCTCGCTTCTTCTTATAATGTGCTTACCGGCCAAGCTGGCGCCGGCCGCCGAATCATTCTTACGCACTCTCAAGAGAATTATGCAACTCACTGCAAGACAACGCGAATTTCTGGATGACGTTCACTTCGCCGTCGTCGCGACGATTGCCGCCGATGGCATGCCGCACCAGACGGTCACCTGGTACATGCTCGACGGCGACAGGGTTCTACTTAATATTCCACGCGACAGCTTGAAGCATAAGGATCTGAAGCGCGACCCGCGCATCTCGGTGTGCGTCGAGAAGGCTTACACCTATATCACACTCACCGGCACTGTGACGCTAGACGAAAACCCTTCCACGGCGCGAGCGGACTATGAACGACTCGGGCGCCGCTATATGGGTACGTTCAACATGACGGCGCCGCCGCCTCGCGCCGGGGGCGGGCAAGGTATGCCGAGCCTTCTTTCCCGCGAGCGGGTCACGGTACGCGTGACGATTGGAAAAGTTCACAGTAATGGGCTGGGATAGTATCTTCGCGTTGCAGCCATCATACCAGCTCATCATATAACGAACTATTCAAATCAAAGTTCAAGACACCTACTGCACCACAACACTCCCCACCATCCCCGGATGGATCGTGCAGAAATAGACGTATGTGCCGGGTTCTTCGAAGGTGAACGTGAACGTTTCGCCTGGCGCGAGGGAGCCGGAATCAAACAGTTCGGATAGATCGTCGGGTGTCCCGGCTGTGACGGTGTGGTCGACGCTGTCGTTATTAGTCCAGGTGACGGTGGCGCCGTCCTCTACGAGGATCAGTAGCGGCACGAAGGCGACGTTTTCCATGGAGACCTCGGTGGTTTCCGCGGCTTCTTCGGTCGGTGTTATGGTTGCCGTCGCCGTTACGGTCGCCGTCGCGGTTACGGTTGCCGTCGCCGTGATGGTTGCGGTCCCTGTTACAGTTGCCGTCGCAGCCGCGGTCGCTTCGGCAGTCGCTGCCTCGGTTGCTTCGGCGGTCGCGTCTTCGTCATCCTCGTCGTCGAGGGGCTCCGCCTCCCCGGCGGGGACGATCTGGTAGACCTTGCCTGTGTCGCCGGTCGGTCCGGGCGTTTCGGTGGTCAGCACGTATAGCTCGCCGTCCAGGTCCTGGCCGAAGGAGAGCAGGAATTCGTTCAGCGCGCCGTTTTCAGAGTTGGCGATGGTTATCTGCTCGAAGGACCATAGCTCGCCTTCGTCCTCAGCCGGGTTGGCTACAAACAGCTTGCCGTGCCCTTCTTCGAACGAGGTGCTCCAATCGCCAAAGATGTACCGGCCCTCGAAATCTTCGAGCGCCGAGCCGCGATAGACGTAGCCGCCGATCACGACGAGGCCGATGCCGCCTGGCTGGTTGCCGTTCTGATACTCGATGACGGGGTCGATCAGGGGGTCGCCGTCCGCGGTTTCATCGGGGCACTCCTCCAGCTCGGCGCCGGGGTTGGCGGCGTCGAAGCAGTGCGCGCCCTCTTTCACGTTCCAGCCGTAATTACCGCCGGCCGTGGCGATGCTCACCTCTTCCCAGCGGTCCTGGCCGGCGTCGCCGACGAACAGCTCGTCGTCGCCGCCCATGTCGAAGGTGATGCGGAACGGGTTGCGGAAGCCGTAGGCCCAGATTTCGCCGGGCACGTCTTCGTCGTCCACAAAGGGGTTGTCTTCGGGGATGGCGTAGGGCTCGCCGTTCTGGCCCTCGTTGTCCACGTCGATGCGCAGGATGGAACCGAGGAGGTTCTCTTCGATATCCTGGCCGTTGCCGCCGTCGTTGAAGTCGTACCAGTCTTCTACGTGGCCGGTAGCGGTGTCATTGGCTCCGCCGCCATCGCCCAGCGGGATATACAGGTAGCCGTCCGGCCCAAAGGTGATCTGCCCGCCGTCGTGGTTGAATTGGGGCTGGTCGACCTGCAGCAGGATGCGCTCGGAATCGGGATCGGCCGCGTCGGCGTCGAGCGAGACCTGGAATTCGGAGATGTGGCTGGTGTGGTTCCAATCTTCCGGCGCCTCGTCGCGCAGCGGCGCGCTGTAATAGACGTAAAAGAGGCCATTATCGGCGAAGTCGGGATGCAGGGCCATGCCCAGTAAGCCACGCTCGTCGAAACCCTCGTCCAGCTCGACCATTCTGTCGCGCACGTCGAGGAACGGCGTTTCGAGCACGTCGCCATCTCCGTCGAGCACGTAGATGAGCCCGACCTGGTCCACGATGAAGTGTCGCCCGTCGGGCGCGGGGATGAAGGCGACCGGGGACGCGAGGCCGTCCACGACAAGCTCGAGGTCTACTTCGGTAGCGCCGCCATCGGCAGTTGCCGTTGGCGTAGCGGCATCTTCGGTGGGTTCCGGCTCTGCCGGCTCGGGCGCCGTCGTAGCCGTGGCGGCTTGCGTCGCCGTTGGTTCGGCGATCTCTTCAGTGGGTTCGGCCGCCACTGCGGTCTCAGTGGCTTGCTCCGGAGCGGCCAGCGGCGATGTGGGCAAAGGGCCGTCGTCGTCGTCGCCGCACGCGGCCAGCAGCAGGCCAATGGATAACAGGAGTAGCAAGTGAATGATGCGTGTGTAACGTGATTGTAAGTACATGCGATACGTCCTCTCTACTATGATTTACGCGTATCGTCATGTATAGAACGGGGGCAGGAGGTTGCCAATAGACCGGCGACACAGTGGCGGGTATAAGTTCGGTAGATTTTCGCGGAAGTTTTGAACAATGATTGAATGATGGGCTATGATTGGACCGACGCTGGATAGAATCAGAGCCAATCATAGACTCAGAAAAATCACAGCTCAAGACAGAATGCGATCCTCGATCTCCCAGGCATGATCGAGCAAATGCCAGATGGAGCGCCGGACGAAGTAGCGCGGGGACCAGACGGTTCCACCGCGCGGACCCCGATCGGGCAGTTCGCCGCGGGCGGCGGCGGCCAGGGCTTCGAGGATCGCGGGGCGGATGCGCCTGAGCTCGTCGTGGAGGTCCGCTTCTGAATCGACCTTATGCCCCTTCCAGGCCATCGCTCGCAGATAGCCGGCTTCGGCCCCCAGCACGTGATCCATGATCTTTTCCAGCTCGCGTCCACCCCCGCGCGGCCCTTTGCGCAGTTCTTTGCCCGTCCCTGCCTGGACCGCCCTGTCAAATGCCTGCCAAAACGCGGGCAGCAGCGCCTCGTAATGGCGCAGATCGTTCTCGTCAAAAGGCTCTGTATCACTGCTCGGCACAGCAGCCGGCGCGCCAAAATCAGTCGTGGCGTTGCCTTCCAGGCGCTCGACGATGTCAAAAGCAGCCGTCTCCGTTGGCGGTGCGAAGGAGATGTCGGCCGCGTCCAGGATACGGCCATAACGCGGTCCATAATCCAGGAGCGCCTGCACCGCCGCTGCCTCATCGCGGCCGGAGCGACACCAACCCGGCCAGTCAACGGCCCCCGCAAAGCTTTTCTTTTCGCCAATTTCCAGGTAGATGGGAAAATTCGTTGAACGACTCATGAACGAAATTGTACCCGACTCGCCGGCATCCTGCCGCTGCCTCGCCGCCCCACCCCGCCATCTTGTCGTTCTCAGAGAGCTGGGAATGGATGAGAATTTCGGGGAGGCGTCTTTGCACGTCTGCCCCGATTGCGGCCAGTACTGGTTGAGATACTTCTACGAGGTAGAGGCATTCACCGCGTCTGGAAGATGGTATCTCGGCGCGATCACGGCGGAACAGGCCTCCGCCCTAACAGCGGACCAGGCGCGGAGCATACTCGAGGGGCTTGATTGGTACTATTATGGAGGGAGTTACTTTAGTGGACGGAGTGGGAAGGCGGCGGGGGTGATTTTGCTGAGTCCTTGAGAAGTCTTGAACTTTGATTGGGTATGATTGAATGAACGCTATGATTCGCACGGCGCACGACCCAATCATAGCCCATCAAAAAATCAGAAAAATCACAGCTCAAGACAATGAGACGATCATCGGGGAAAAACATTGATCATGATCACCTTGATCACCTTGCCCTGCTATCACCCCATCACCCGCTCACCCCCTCACCCTCCTCCCCGCAACCGCAAACGCGCGAGGCCGCAATCGGGCAAAATAGATCCACTCCAGCACAGGCGCCGTCATGAACGTTGTCACCAGCGCCATAATCACCAGCATCGCGAACAGCGCGGGCGAAATGACGCCAATATCCAGGCCGATGTTGAGCAACACTAGCTCCATCAATCCCCGTGTATTCATCAGGATCCCAATCGCGCTTGCTTCGCGCCAGGGCACGCCCGTCGCTCTGGCAGCCACCGTGGAGCCGCCAAACTTGCCCACTATCGCCACCAGGATGATCAGCAGGCAGAAGAGCCACATTTCGGGACTGTTCAGAAGGCCGATGCTGGTGCGCAGCCCGTTAAAGGCAAAGAAAATCGGCAGCAACAAGACGACGGCGACATCTTCCAGCTTGTGGCTGATGTCGGCGATGAATTCCGACTGCTTGGGCATGATCACACCCGCCAGGAACGCGCCAAAGAGGGCGTGGATCTGTAGCGTTTCTGTTGTCCAGCTCGATAGAAGCATCACCACTAACAGCAGCGCAAGCATATTTTTCGAAACGTGCTTGCGCTTTTCGTAGAGCGCCGTGAAGCGAGCGAAAATGCGCTGCGCGACGAAAATCATGAACAGGATGAAGGCGGCGCTGCCCGCCACCGTGAACCACAGTGAGCCTGCGCTTTCCCCGGCGCGCACCAGCAAAACGACGCCTGCCAGGATGCACCAGCCGGTTACGTCGTCTACGGCGGCGCAGGCGATGGCGATGACGCCAACCTTGCTTTGCAACATATTTCGTTCGGTGAGGATGCGCGCCAGCACCGGGAAGGCGGTGATGCTCATTGCGGCGCCCATGAACAGCGCAAAATGGTCGAACCTGACGCTGTTGTCGGAAAGACGCGGATAAAGGTACAAGGCCAGCAGCGTGCCCAAAAAGAATGGAAACAAGATGCTTACGTGGCTGGTCAGCAGCGCCGTATGCCCCTGCCCACGCAGCAGCTTCAAATCCAGCTCCAGCCCCACCAGGAACATAAACAAGATCAGGCCGATCTGGCTCAGCGCGCTCAAAAAGCCCAGGCTATCCACCGGGAACAGCGTCGTGTAAACGCCGGGGGCAAGCCAGCCCAACAGGGACGGCCCGAGCAGTATCCCGGCGACCATCTCACCGATCACTTGCGGCTGGTGTATCTTGCGAAACAGCCAGCCGACAAGGCGCGCTGCAGCCAGGATCACGGCAATCTGCAGCAGCAATATGGTTAGATGCGGCATGCCGGCGGAACTGTCGTCTAGCGACAGCCCTGGCGCGCCGCCCACCGCAGCCGGCGCCCGTACCCCCTGCCCAAATTGCAGCAAAACAAGCACGCCTATCACGGGCGCGCCCACCAGAACGAGATATTTCAGAATCCCTTTCACGCGTCATTCCACCTTGTTTCTACGTTTCTAACCGCTTAGCGTACGGCAGACAGCTTACGGCCAAGCTTACTTTCCCGGAAACTGGCTAACCTTCGGACGCTGGAGTTTCGGGGAAGTGTGGCCAACTTAACAACATGTTAACACAACCATAATCGGCCGTTAACGCCAGGCACTAACGAGATTACCGAGCATCTCCTATAATCGGTTCTGTGACAATAGATTGCGCTCAGTTTCATAGTAACGACGCCCGAAATGCGTTCGGATTGAGTCGTTCCCAACCGCTAAGCTGTCGGCGACAGCCGCGGTTACTACGAACGATCATGCTGCTCCTCACCCTCCTCCTTTCAGGCTGCGGCCCGGCAGCGGGCGAGGCGGCCGATCCGCCGGGCGAGAGCGTCGGGCAGCGCGCGATACAGAACAAGGGCTCCGATACCCTGGTCAACGTGGCGCTGGCCTGGGCCGAGGCTTACCGCCAGGTGGATCCCACCGTCTCTATCGCGGTCACCGGCGGCGGCAGCGGCACGGGCATCGCCTCGCTGATCAACGGAACCGTGGACATCGCCAACGCCAGCCGGGCCATGAAGCCGGAAGAAATCGAGAGCGCCCAGGCAAACGGCATTAATCCCGTCGAATTCGTCGTCGCCATCGACGCCCTGGCCATCATCGTCCATCCCGACAACCCGGTCGAACGCCTCACCATCCCCCAACTCGCCGCCATCTACACCGGCCGCATCACGAACTGGAGCCAGGTCGGCGGAAACGACGCCGACATCATCCTGCTCTCGCGAGAATCAAACTCCGGCACGCACGTCTACTTCTTGGAAGAGGTCGTACGCGGCGGCGAAGAAAGCGAGCAGATCTTTGCGCCGCAAACGCTCTTCATGCCCTCCTCCGTCGGCATCACCAGTGAAGTGCGTCGCAATCCCAATGCCATCGGCTACGACGGGCTGGGATACGTAGACCCCGAGCATGAAAAGATCCTCGCCATCGCCGAGGACGAGAACTCACCCTACTATGAGCCCAGCGTAGAGACCGCCTCCAACGAAACGTATCCCATCGCCCGGCCGCTCTACATGTACACGGCCGGCGAGCCAACGGGGGCTATCCAGGAATACCTGGACTGGATACGCAGTCCGGCCGGCCAGGAAATCGTGGCCGAGATTGGATTTGTGCCCATCGAGGAGACACCATGACGACAGTCGAGCGCACGAACGGCGGACAGCGCTGGCAGCAGCGCAAGGAGTGGCTGATCGAGGCCCTGATCCGCGTCAGCGGCATCTCGGCGATTGCCCTCATCGCCCTCATCTTCATCTTCCTCCTGCGCGAAGCCCTACCTGCTTTCGGGCAATTGGGCGCCTCCGATTTTACGAACAGCCGCTGGTATCCCATCGAAGACAAGTTCGGGCTCGCGCCGCTGATATTTGGCACGCTGCTGGTAACTATCGGCGCGCTAATCATGGCCGTGCCCGTGGGCCTGACCACGGCCGTCTACCTGGGAGAATTCGCCCCTACCTGGCAGCGCGAAATACTCAAGCCGCTCATTGAGATCCTGGCCGGCATTCCCTCTATCGTGCTGGGCTTCCTGGGCTGGATCGCGCTGGCGCCTATTGTGCAGCGGCTGGGAGCCAGTACCGGCCTCACTGCCTTCACCGGCTCTTTCATCCTGGCCTACATGGCCTTGCCCACCATGATCAGCATCGCCGAAGACGCCCTCTACGCCGTGCCCCGCGAATACCGCGACGGCGCGCTGGCCATTGGCGCCACGCGCTGGCAGACCACCTGGCGTGTCGTGCTGCCTGCGGCCCGCTCTGGCATCGTCACCGCCATCATGCTGGGCGTGGGGCGGGCCATTGGCGAGACGATGGCCGTGATGATGGTCACCGGCAATGCGGCGAACATTCCCGCATTGGCCCCGGACATCTTCTTCCAGCCCGTACGCACCATGACGGCCACCATCGCCGCGGAAATGGGCGAGGTCGCGCAGGGTAGCCTGCACTACAACGTGCTGTTCACCGTGGGAATCGTGCTCTTCGTGATCACCTTTGCCATCAACTCCATCGCCGCCTCGGTGGTCGGGCGCAGCAAGCCGCGGCCGAGGGCGTCGTTATGAACCTGAACGCGCAGCAAACCAACCGCCTGGTCACGCGCCTCGTGGCCATCGTCGCCGCGCTCGTCGTCATCCCCATCCTCATCGTCCTGGGCTACGTCACCATCCAGGGCATCGGCGCCATTGACTGGGAGTTTCTCACCGCGCCACCGCGCGACGGCATGCGCGAGGGCGGCATCGCGCCGGCGCTGCTGGGCACCGTCTTTCTCACCATCGGCACGGCTATCGTCACTATGCCACTGGCCCTGGGCGCGGCGGTCTACTTGGCCGAGTATGCCGGGGAAAATATCCTCACGCGCACCGTGCGCCTGGCCATCGTCAACCTGGCCGGCGTGCCTTCCATCGTCTACGGTCTTTTTGGGCTGGGCATGTTCGTGCTCTTTTTTCAGTTTGGCACCTCCCTGCTTGCCGGTTCGCTGACC
>JAICPS010000286.1 GCA_025929715.1 Anaerolineae bacterium
AGGGACGTTCAGCGATGACTTATGCGCGGCGAATCCACCCACTGGTCCTTTTACTAGCTCTGGCAATGGTGCTGGCGAGTCTACCGCGGTTCAGCCAGGCGCAGGAGCCAGCCCGGTTGCTTATCACCGAAGTGTACTACGACACGCCCGGCGAGGACGGCCAGGAAGAGTGGGTGGAAATTACCAACCTTGGCGCCGCCCCACTGAACCTGGATGGCTTCAAAATTGGCGACGAGGAGCAGCCGGGCGGCGGCGAGGGTATGGCCCACTTTCCAGCGGGAGCCGTCCTTCAGCCGCAGCAGGTCGCCGTCGTGGCGCAGACAGCAACCGGATTTCGCGCGCTATTTAGTGTGAATCCAGACTTCGAGCTGCAAGACAGCGACGCAGCGGTTCTCAACTTGTTGCCATACGAAAGCTGGGCAAGTGGCGAGTTAGCATTGAACAATGACGGCGACGAGATTCTGGTGTTGGATGCCCAGGACACTGTCGTCGACGCCGTTAGCTACGGCGATAGCACCATCATAATGGCGCCATCAGTCCTCGATGTGCTTCGCGGACAGAGTATCGAGCGGTTTCAGGCACATTGCGACACAAACAGCGCCGGAGACTGGCGGCCGCAGACTCTGCCTGCGCCGGGAACGGTCTCGTCAGACGAACCATGCGCCGAAACGCCCCGGCTTGGCGAGGAATTGGAACTGACGGCTATCGGCGAGATTCAGGGATCGGATGACCGCTCGCCTTTGATCAACGAGACCGTAACCTTCGAAGGAATCGTCACCGGCCTGTTGGAGGATCGCAACGCGCGCGGCGCGATATTTTATACCGTGTTTGTTCAGAACTCGCCGGGCGATGACGATGGGGACCGTCTCAGCTCAGACGCCATCGCCGTGTTTCACGGCGTGCGTCGACCGCCATATTTACCCGGCGATATGGTAAGGGTTACGGGCCAGGTAACAGAGTTTTTTGGCTTTACGGAAATTGACGACAGCGGGCTACATATCGAGCTGCTGGGCGCCGGTCAGGCGCTGCCGCCTTCCTTGCCACTACAACCTCCGGAAGAGCCTATAGAAGCGTATTACGAGTCGCTGGAAGGCATGCGCGTCGCGCTGCCCGACGCGGTCGTTGTGGGCCCCACGTTCAGCGGCTGCGGCTTCGCCGTAACGCGCGGCGCCGGCCCTATACGCTTCATTCGCGAGCAAGTCGAGGACACGGTCGAACCAATTGTGCCGATACTGCACCATAGCGATGTGACCTGCGGCGCGTTTCCGCAAGTCAAAGTCGGAGACGTCGTGCAGGGTTTGGAGGGGCCGCTGATCTACCACTTTGACCAGTTTAAGATCGTGAACCAATTTGCCGAAGAGCTGGCGGTGACCGCGGCCGCCATGCCACCGGCGCCGCAGAAAGTGACGGCCGGAGAAGGTGAGGTCAGCATCGCCACCTTTAACGTTCACGACTATTTCAACACCGTCAACGATACGGGCAGTGACGCTGAGCCAAAAATGACGGCTGAGGAACTGCGGTTGAAACAGGTCAAGTTAACGGCCACGATTTCTGAACTGTTGAGTTGTCCCACGTTGCTGGCTGTGCAGGAGGTAGAGAATGAGGCGCTGTTACAAGCGCTTGCGCAGCAATTAGAGCTGCCTTGTGGTTTTCGCTACCAGGTCGCACACCGTGAAAGCGACGATGCGCGGGGCATTGACGTGGCGTTGCTCGTGGATCCACGGCGCGGGCAGATCCAGGATATATCGTTACACCAGCGTTGCTCGGCAATTACCACAGATACGGCCGAGATCAGCATAGATTGTCCGGCAGGGCAAGATCCGCTCTTCTCGCGTCCGCCATTGGAGGTCAGTCTTGTGCTAGACGGCGACGTCTACGTGGTCGTCGTCAATCATTTCAAGTCAAAGCGTGAAGGCGAGCAGGAAACAGCGGCGCGTAGGCTTGCCCAGGCTAACGCCGTCGCGGAGCTTGTGCGCCTGCGTCTGGAGGACAACCGTGACGCGCGCGTCATCGTCCTGGGAGACTTCAACGACTATGCGCTTTCGGCTCCGATGGCAGTACTAACGTCAGAGTCAGCAGACCTGGTCAATACCGCCCTTCAGGTACCGTTGGAAGAGTGCTATACCTACAATTTTGGGGGCGTTTCGCAGCTGCTCGACGCTGTTCTCGTTTCGCCATCGCTGGCTTCGCAAATCGTCAACTCAACAATTGTCCACGTTAACGCCGACTTTCCCGCGGCCTGGCAATTTGATACACAGACGCTTTTCCGCTCCTCCGATCACGACGTTCCCTTAATTATTCTGCGCACGCGCGAATCGCCACCATCGAGCCCCGCAGCCGCACCGACTGTACTTGGCTCACCCGCCACCACTGATGCTCCAAAGTCTGGCGCCTCCCCGGTCGTCATAGGTCCCGAGTCCAAGCCTCCGGCTGAAAGATGGAAGCCATTGTCGATGGCCATCCCAGGCGCGGTCTTGGTTCTCTTATTTGTTGGAATCATTGTCTACCGGCGCAGCCACTAGTCCTGAATTGCGAATTGCGGACTTGCCCACTTGCGAACTTGCGCTGAACCATCCTATCATGCCACGGCATAGTATCTGGCGCGCGTTCGGCTGCTGCTAAGTACGCCGCTAAGGTCGTCGCCGCTGCTGACGAGATAAGTGCTGACGCCCGTCGCCTGGAGCAGGCCGGCAAGGCCCGCGTTCGAGCGGGGGCCGCCGAACGAGCCAGGATTCACCAAAACGGTGACCACACGCAGCCCGCGACGCATCTGCTGCCGGGCAGATCCCACCCAGTTCTGAGAAGTGGTGGGCGTAATAACGATAACGGTCGAACCCCGGGGTAACAAATGTGATTCAGCCTCGAGCACATTGGAAATGGGCACCCTGCCCTCGGCCCGCAGTACCGCCAGCGTTTCCAGCATACGGCTGAGCTGCCGCTCACCGCGGTCCGGCTGCACCACTTCATGAGATTGCCCGTAAGCCAACATGCCCACGGCCCGATCGCTACGTAGGAAATACTGCGCGAGAGAAGCGGCAACGGTGACAACATATTCCTCGGTTGAATCATGGAGCCGGAAATAATGGTCGCGAGCATGCACCCAGCGAGGGATATCATCGCTGGGGATTGGCTCTGGCGGAGCGCTACTCGCGAATTGCTCGAACGAGGACATGTCGGGCACGATCCAGATGTCCGCCAGTGGATCCAGCTCGAACTCCTTGACGATTAGCCGGTCGCGCCGCGCGGTACTCGGCCAGTGGATACGGCCAAAACTGTCTCCAGGCGCATAGTCACGCACGCCGGACGCATTTGTAGTGATGTAGTGCGTGCGGCGACGCAGCGCGTCGCCGCCGGGCAGAATCCCGACTGGCAGCGCGAACTGGTGGATTTCGACGGTCATCGGGTACACCACAACGTTCGTCGTAGGCGTCAATTCACGCTCCATAGGGAAGAAGCCGAAGGGATCGCTCGTCGAGATGAGCATGGGTCCTAGCTTGTAGCGACCGCGGCGTGTGCAGACTGTCGTCACCCGCCATGAGTACGCCGAGTTGGGTCCCAGACTATTGACAACCTGGCTGACTCGATGCGACGGTACGCTGGAAAAGTCACGTACTTCCAGCCATAGCTTTGGCACAATACTTGTATTGCGGACAGTGAAACGCTCTTCGAGCGGGCGACCCACCTGCGTGCGTCGCGCTCGGGTCACGCGCGAGAGATGCACCCAGTTGATATTGGCCCACGCCCAGAAGAAAGAGACGATGAGCAATAGTGCAAACAGATAAGCAAGGTTATACAGTATATCCCGGCCGGTAGCCAACGCCCATAGCAGGGCGAGAATTGCCAGAATCAACACAACGTTGCGGCGGTGTTTCATCTACGTTGCACCTTGTGTCAGGCTCTTACCTGCGCGCCGGGAACCGGCACGCGTTCCAGTATTTCATTGACAATCGTCGCGGGCTCAATGTCCTTGATACGCGCCGCCGGTCCCACAATGATGCGGTGGCTGAGGGCCGATTCTACCAGGGATTTTACGTCGTCGGGCAGCACGTAGTCGCGCCCGAACACGGCGGCGCGCGCCTGCCCGAGTCGGTATATCGCGAGCGCGCCACGGGAGCTGGAGCCAAGATACACTTCGGGATGTACGCGTGTCTGGCGCACGATCTCGACGATATATTCCTTAACCTTTTCGTCGATGTAAACGTCTTTAACCGCTTTCTGCGCGGCAAGCAGCTCCTCAACCGAGACAACCTGTCTGATTTCGTCAACCGGATGTACGTACTGCTGGCGGTCTAGAATGAGGATCTCGTGTTGCTTATCAGGGTAACCTAGCTGGATCCGCAATAGGAAGCGGTCCAACTGCGCCTCCGGAAGTGGGAAAGTCCCTTCGTATTCGATGGGGTTCTGCGTCGCCAACACCATGAACGGTCGCTCTAGCTCATACGTCTTGCCATCGACGGTCACCTGGCGCTCTTCCATTGCTTCCAGGAGTGATGATTGCGTCTTAGGCGTGGCGCGGTTAATCTCGTCGACCAGCACTATCTGGGCGAAGATCGGGCCCTCGCGGAACTCAAATTCTCTCGTCTTCTGTGAAAATATCGAAACGCCGGTCACGTCGCTGGGCAGCATATCTGGCGTAAACTGAATGCGTTGGAAAGCGCAGCCGACGGAGCGCGCCAGCGACTTGGCGAGTACGGTTTTGCCAACGCCGGGCACGTCTTCGATCAGCAGATGACCCTGGCATAGAAGACCCAATACCGTGAGCTGCACCGCCTCGGGCTTGCCGACGATGACGCGCTCCACGTTGTCTACAATGCGGTTGGCAATTTCCTGAACATCGGTCATAGGGAATAAGCTCCTTATCTCAAAATGATAACTCACCTATTGTAAGTATAACAGTTTCATGCAAAGGTGGTAAGTTAGTGACAAACCAGGGTCGCTAGGCCACGGCACACGAGAGAAGCACTCAAAAATACTTATAGCACATGCGGCGGTCGCCTGCCCTGAAAAACTGGCGTAATTTACCGAGTGCTTATCTGGGGAAACGTGCCGAACTTGTCGAGTTGAGGTATAATATTATGTCTGGATTATGGCGAGACAAGACGAGAAAACGACGACACTCCCTGGCATCTTACCAACCGTCGCGACCGGATTTGACGTGGTCGCGAGCCATCTTTGGTTGGTGATTATCCCTATTATTCTAGACGTATTTTACTGGATTGGGCCACAACTTCGCTCGACCACTTTGTTGATGGCCATGGCCGACCTGTTTCGAGAGGTTGAAACCATGGCGCAAATGGCAGACCAGTTGTCAGAGTTAGTAGGTCACACAAATCTCTTCACCGTATTAAGCGTCCCATACCTGGGTGTTCCCGGCTTGATGGCGGGCATCGTCATGCCCGAGCGGACGCCGTTGCAGCCGCTGGTCTGGGAAGCGGGCAGTATCGTTAACTGGCTGCTGTTCTTTGGTCTGATTTCGTTCGGCGGGCTGCTGGTGTCGGCGCTGTTTCACGCCCTGGTTGCGCGCTCGGTCTGCAACCGTGATCGCGAGCATTGCACCATGGTGTCCGTCCCAGGGCGATCACCCTGGTATTCGTTCTTACGTCGATTTCCCGTCTACTGTCTGCGCTTCCTGGGGCTGTCGGCCGCGTTGCTCCTGCTGGCTCTGGCCCTTTATATACCGCTGGTGCTGGTAGCTTCGATCCTAACGATATTTAACGCAAATCTAGGCTCGGTGATCATGTTGGGTGGGCTGGTCATTCTTATCTGGCTCATCTTTTATCTCAGCTTTGGCCTGCATGGAATTTTTCTGCGAGAACGCCCCGTATTGGGGGCGCTCCTGGACAGCATACGGCTGGTGCAGCGGCATTGGCTGCCGGCTCTATCTTTGTTCTTATTGATTATTGCCGTGCGTAACCTGTTGGCGTGGATTTGGCTGTCGGTAGATACAGGATCGTGGCTCACGCTGGCCAGCATTGTAGGATATGCCTTTATTAACACGAGCTTGGTTGCCGCCACGTTTATTTTTTATCGAGACCGTCTCCTAGAGAGATAAAGGGTTTTCCTTAGATGAGCAAAACGAAGAGTATTGTTCGCGAAGATGTGCAGTACGGCGCCGACCGCATCCAGGTCTTAAAGGGCCTGGAAGCCGTGCGACGACGGCCCGGCATGTACATTGGCGGAACGGATATTAAGGC
>JAICPS010000464.1 GCA_025929715.1 Anaerolineae bacterium
CCCAGGCCAGCGCGAGCAGCGGGCCGCGGCGGCGTTAGCGAGCGCGCTGGCCGACCTGGAAGTGGCGTCTTTGCTGGGGCAAGCGGCGCAGCTAACTGAAGAGGGCGCGGCAGCCGGCCAGGTAGCCGACCTGGACGAGGTTGTGGGCGCGGTGGGCAGCACGGCGGCGGCTCTGCAGGGCGCGGACGAGGGCCGTTATGGCTTTGACGAGCTGGCGACGAGCGCCCCGCTTCCGAGCGGACCGCTGCCGGCCGGGCGTGAGGGCTATCGCCAGCAGGTGCAGGCCATTTATGACGCGCTGATCGGCGAGAGCAGCACGTTGCTGTCAAACGCTTTCGGCCGCATCGCCGACCTCGACGAAGCTGCCATTCGGCAGGGGCTAGAAACAGTGGGCGCGCCTCTGCAAACGACGGGCGCGGGCCGCCTGGCGCAGCGGGCACTGGAGGCGGCGCAGCGGGCGATCGGCACCTTGCGCAACATGCTAGGCGAGCAGAATCTGAACACCATCGAGCAGCGCATCGATACGGCGCTGGCGGAGCTGCGCAAGGGGGAAGGGGCGGCCACGCTCTTTCTGAAGTACAGCTACGACTATGACGAGGGCCAGAAGCGCATCGCCGGCTGGCTGGAGAAGAGCACGCTGGCCGACGAGGCCTTTGGCGACGCGGTCAGCCAGGCGGCGGCGCTGCAAGCACAGGCGGCACAGGCTTTTGCACTGGAAAAGAGGCTGGTGAACGCGATCAACACGTTCCGCCAGCCGGCCGACTGGCTGCTGCGGCGGCTGGGCGCCGCAGCGCCGCTAGATTTACTTCTCGCCGGGGCTTATCTGCTGATAATGGACATTGCCATCTTGCGGGGTATGGATTACGCCGATACGACGACCGTCTTTTCGTTTGTCGACGGCGTGCAGGTCACTTCGCGGAGAGCGCTGGGCGTCGCGGAGGAGTAGCCGCGCGATGCTTGAACCCGAGGAGCTGTGGCAAACACGGCTTGACGCGCTGACGGACGATTTACGGCGACTTGACGCGCTTTTGTCCAGCGCGCCGATGGAAGGCACGCGCCATCGTTTTGGGCAATTGCTGGCGCCATTAGAACAGGGCTTGCAGCGGCTGCCAGCGCAGGCGCAGGCGGGCGCGCCGTGGTCACAGCGCTGGCAGGCGCTTTCAGCGCTGGCGCAGAAAGCCCAGGCCGCGGCGACCGCGCAGCTGGAGATGCTCGGCGGCATGGCCATGGCCCAGGGCATCCGGCCGCAGGGCGGCGAGATGGACGGCGGGTATAGCCGGCAGGCGGAAGCGTGGCTGAGAGCGCTTTATGAGCGTACGGGGCTTGCGGGCGATTTTGTGGTTCGTAGTGGGCGCTTTAGCGCCTCGGATGGCACTAAAGTGCCTACTACGATCGGCTTACGGGTCGTGGGACTGCCGTTTCTGGACTGGGATTTGTGGCATATGCCGTTGCTGGCGCGAGACGTAGGGTTGCTCGCTGGGGGTGAGGAGCCGTTTCGGGCGCTATTGAAGGAAATCGCGGGCGAAGGCCAGGATCTGTTAGGCCTACAATCACTTCTGGCCGAGATCGTCGCCATGGCGCTGGCGGGGCCGGTTTACGCGCTTGCCGTTTTCGCCCTAGAGCTGGATTACCTGGCGCCGGCGTCGGCCGGCGACGGCACGGGGCTCTCCACAACCGATCGCGCCGCCACCATATTGTATGCCTTGCAGCACATAGACGTCGCCTATGCCGGCGCGGCGCAGCAAATGAGCGATCTGTGGGTGGCCGCCCTCAAAACGACGGGTCAAAATGACGGCCTACCGGCTGCCGCTGACAATTTGCGACCCTGGTTGCAGCGCCTGGTCGAGGACGTGGGGCTGGCCCATTTACCGGTCGCGGCGCGGGCGCCCACGCCCTGGATCCAGGCCCGGTCCTGGTTCCGCGCCCTGGCAGGCGCAGAGGAGTGGCCTGTGGCGCCGCCTCTGGCGCCGGGTACGGACACGACGACGGCGCTATTGGGCGGGCTGTGGCTGCATCGCCTGCGCTTTCCACAACATGCGGGCGCCGCGCACGCCACGGCAGCGGCGCTGCTGTGCGGGGAAGCGCTGTTCAGTCCGCAGCTGCAAGGCAGTCCGGCAAAAAGCCATGAGGCCGCGGCACAGGCGCGGCTGGCGACGCTGGCAGGGCAGCGCGAGCGGTTGGCCGCGCTGCTGCAGCACGCGCAGGTGGCCGACGAAGATCGCGCCGCCGTGGCCGGCCGCTTTTACCGGTTGCTCAGCGACCAGCAATACGGGGAGGCGCTCACAGGCAGCATCATGCGTCAGGGCGGCGTGCGCCGTGGCGTTTGGAGCAAATTGGCGAGCCACGGGCAGGACGCCGTTCGCTGGCGGCAGGAAGCGCTGGCATTTTTCGGCGGCCTCTTCCTTTATTACCGGGAGCTGGACCGCGAGCCACCCCTCAGCCAGGACGACACGGCCGGACCCAGCGCCTCGCGCGTCGCCGCGTCGCTGCTGCGCGCCTATGCACGGGCGACCGGGGTGAACTGGAACGCGCGCACCGTTCCGGGACCGGATCCTTTCGTGGCGGTGGATACGGAAGTGATTCGCACCCGCTTTCCGGACTGGTCGCTGTGGAGCCTGCCGCTGATGGCGCACGAATTTGGGCATCTGGTCGCGTTTAACACGCCGGCCTTTCGCGACTACCAGGCCGAACAGCAGCCGGCATTGTTGCGCGACCATCCCCGGCCACCGCTGGCAGCCGGGGGCTACGAACAGGCGCGGCTGCGGCACCTGGACGAGCTGTTCGCCGACATGTTTGCCCTATTTACGTTTGGGCCGGCCTACGCGACCTGCCTTTTTGCGTTGTACCTGGATCCGGCGACGGCCTACGCGCCGCGCGGCGCGCATCCGAGCCACGACGAGCGCGCCGCGGCGACGATCCAGGCGCTGCGCGCGATGGACCGCCAGGGGGGCGACGGGCTCTATGCTCCGCTGGCAGGTCGTCTGGAGACCGGCTGGGAGGAGGCGATGACCGCATTTGAGCGCGCGCCGCTCGATTCCGACGTTCACGCCTTTTTGAAAAAGCAGACGCTGCGCTGGGCCGACCGCTGCCTGACTCTCGTGGATCGTTTTTACCGTCTCGGCGCGCGTTTTGAGCCGGCCGACTGGCAGTTGGCCCGCGCGCTGGCCAAGAGCCTCTATCCCCAGCCGCCGGAACCGGCGAAATTAGCGGCGCTGGCCGAACCTTTTGGCCGTCCGTCCGTCACGCTGCGCCACCTGGTGAACGCGCTATGGCTGGCGCGTGCTGCCAAGCCACAGCAGGCCGGCTACCTGGGGCAGGTGGGCGAGCGCCTGGCGCAGGCGCTGTTGCCCGCACTTGAGGAGAGGAGAACGCTGTGAGCACACAAACGTCGATTCTCGAAAAATCGTACCGTTCGCTCTGGCAGCAGTTTGGCCGCATCGAGCACTTGCTGACGGCCGGCGCTACGAATCCGCTGGGCCATTACGCCGGGACGATCAGCGGCAAATTTAGCAAGACCGACGCCGCCGTGCGCAATCTGCTGGACGAAATGCGCAGAGCCATCGACGAGCAGCGCTATGCCGACGCCTGGAGTCACGCTCTGGAGCTGCAAAACGAGAAAATCCCCCTGCTGGCTAGCGAGCTACTGGCAGTCATCGGCGGTCTCTACCTGATCGATGGGTTGCTTTCGGAAGCGTGGCGCGACAGCACGCAGCAACAGGAATATAACGCCTTTGCCCGCTCGGCCAGGGAGCTGATCGGCGACCTGCGCAACCGCAGCGGGCGGCCGTGGAGCTCGGTGCTCATCGTCGGCGAGGAGCGCGTGGGCTACACCGAAGCAGAGATCATCCGGCTGCGCTTCCCGGCGTGCGACATCTGGCATCTGCCGTTCACGGCCCACGAGTATGGCTGGCTGGTGGCCAAGCTGCG
>JAICPS010000142.1 GCA_025929715.1 Anaerolineae bacterium
CATGATACTCAGGTCTTTGCCGATAAATCCGAAGCGCTCAAACATCCACACGGGCATTGGAAAGCGAGATGGGTTCTTGCCGAAAACCTGGCGATAGATGGCGCGGGATTCGTCCATGGACTGTACATCGCTGGTGAGTTTTAGCTCCTTGCCGATGAACTGCTCAGGTTCGGCAAAGGCTTTGGCGACGATCGCGCCCACGTCTTCAACTGAAAGCCAGACGACTTTCGTCGAGCGGCCCACCAGCGCGGGCATGACGGACCAGGTTGAGACAGCAGGGAAGAACTTTTTCTCTGTCATCAATTCCATGAAGGCCATCGGGCGCAAAATGGTGAGCGGGAGGCCCAACGACTTCATGTAATCTTCGATTACCAGTTTCGATTCCCAGGAAGGAACTCCGGTCGCTCTGGCCCCTGTTCCGGCGGAAGCGTAAACCAGATGCAGGATGCCGGCCTGTTTGGCTACGTCCGCGACATTTTTGCCCTGCCTGATTTCTCCTTCAATGCCGCTGAGAAACGGATTTTGCACGTTGAAGAGGCCATAGGCGCCCTCAAACACAGGCGCCAGGGAACCTGGGTCGTCCATATCGGCTTGAACGACCTCGGCAGAAAGCGCGGACAACGCCCGCGCTTTCTCGCTCTTTGGGTTGCGAGTTACGGCACGCACACGCCATCCATCCGAGAGCAAATGGCGCGTCACCGCGCCGCCTTGCAGACCGGTGGCTCCCAATACGACAATTATCTGGCTATTTACGGTTGACATTCGGGTCCTCCTCCCTTTCCTGAAAGGGAGCTTCGTCCTCCCAGCCTACAAATTGATAAACCGCCCCCCAGAGCGATAAGGCCAAAGCCTATTTTACAAAGTATCGATCATACAGACACTATTTGGCAAATTTTGGGAGTTGCTGTTTTTGGGTGGAGGGGCAGCCGCGCGCGCGGGCGATTTTGCGGGCCAGCGGCGCGGTGACGTTCGTAGTCGATGAGCGTTTCTCGTTCAAATTGCCATATATATTCTGATATTAACGATAAGGCGTATTATGTTCGCATGGCTGTTCGAAACGAATGGGTTGATGCAGACACCGTTTCGATTAGCGGAACATAAGGCGGCGCGCTGACGGAACTATTGCGCTCGCGCCGCCGTCTTATCTTAGTGATAGAGAGCGCTCAAAGCGAACGGAGCCGGGAACGCCGGGCTCCGCACCTTGCGAGCGAGCGACAACGAAAAAGGAGAAAGATTAAATGTTCGGTAAACGTTTTTTTGTCATCGTCGTCATGCTTTTGGGCGCGCTGGCGCTCGCGGCCTGTGGCGCGCCGGATGTGGAGCCGGGCTCCGCGCCGGGTGAGGCGCCGACGGGCACGCCGGAGTCGGAACAGGTCGCCGAAGAAGCGCTGCCGCCGGCACGCGCCGCGCTCGCCGATTTCCTGGGCGTGGACGAAGATGCCATCGAATTGGAGAAGGTGGAAGACGCCGAATGGAGCGACTCCTGCCTGGGTCTCGGCGGGCCTGCCGAGAGCTGCCTTGCAGAGATCACGCCTGGCTTTGCCATCACTTTTAATGTCGAGGGCGAGTCGTACATCGTGCGCACCGATCTGCAAGGAAACGCGGTGCGCGTGGAGGCTGCCGCCGAGCAGGCGCCCGACGCGGCCCTCGCCGCACGCGAACGGATCGCCGCGGAAACGGGCGTCCCTGTAGAGGAGATTGAGATCGTTAGTTGGAGCCCTGAAGAATGGAGCGACTCCTGCCTGGGCCTGGGTGGGCCCGACGAGAGCTGCGCCGCAGTGATCACGCCCGGTTATCTGGTCGTCCTGCGCGCGGGCGACCAGGTCTTTAACGTGCGCACCGACGAGAGCGGCGAGAGCATTCGCTTCCAGGAAACGGCGGACCCAGAGACTGAATATCCCGTTAGCGTGGTGAATGCGCGCCAGGAGCTGGCAGACGAGCTGGGCGCGACGCTCGACGCCGTCGAAGTCGTCAGCTTCGAGCGAGCCGAATGGAGCGACTCCTGCCTGGGTCTCGGCGGGCCTGCCGAGAGCTGCCTCGCGGTGATCACGCCAGGCTGGCGCGTCATGCTCAGCTTCGATGGCGCCGTCTACGAAGTACGCACTGATGAGTTGGGCGAAGCGGTGCGCATCGCCGGGCCGGGTACCGACAGCCCTGAAGGCAAGCCGCCCGATCCCGAGCTAGGCGACGCGGTCCTCTTTTATGAGCGCAGCGGCGGCATTGCCGGCGAAATCGTGACTGTTCGCGTCTACGCCGACGGCGCCGTCGAGCGCACAGTCGGCCCTAATGCGCCAAGCGACGCGGTCGAAGCCTACTCGGTCGAGCCCGCCGCCGTCGAGCAGCTGCTGGCGGACCTGGAAGAAGCCGGCTACTTCGAGCTGGAGCGCGACTACGTGCCGGCAGATACCTGCTGCGACCGCATCCTCCACCTGATCAGCATTCGCACCGACGGTGAGGTGCAGACGGTGGAGGCGCTCGGCGGCACGGAGACGACGCCGGAAGCGGTCTGGGAGAGCATCGCGATTATCGAGTCCTTTGTCGAGGAGGCGAGGGGCCAGTAGAACCCTAAAATGTCTAAAGGCAGGGAGTGGTTGGGCAGGCCTACCCCCAATCACTCCCGCTGCGCAAGATCACGTCGCCGTCGTGCTTTCCTTTTCGCTTCGCTTCGCCAACCCTGTTCTAATGAATATCTTGCGCTGACTGGTCTATAGTATCGAGAGAGCAGGGAGCTCGACTGGCAAAGGTATTTATACCCCTGATGGCAGTAGACAGCCAAAGGAGATAGCGATGTTGTGGTATTGCTCTTTTACCTGGTTCCCTGGCACGACGCGGGCGAAGGTCGCCGAGCGGGTGGTACAGCAGCACGACCTGGGTCTTAATCATCCGGAGAACATTCGCGGCTGGTATAACCTGGTTGGCGGCGGGGCGGGATTTATGCTCGTGGAGACGGATGAGCTTAAGGAGCTGACCGAGATGCTCCAGCCGTATATGGACCTGATGAGCTGGGACGTCCACGCGCTGCATGAGCTGGACTACGATAAAGAGGTTGAACGGCTGAAAGGCGTGGCGCGAGAGGCGAGTTGATCTGGAAAATCAGGTGACCGGCACTTCCAAAGTGCCGGTCATCTCCCATGCGCGTTCAGGCACGCGCTATTCTGATTCTCCAACCACGGTCGAACACACAACGCGTCTGGTTGAATGGTTAATGTGCTTTCGAGCGCCAGTCCTTGCCGGACGAGTTGCTCGGTGGCGACGTCCGCATCGTCGAGGGCGACATGGTTATCGGGCGGCAGATCACCTTCCGACCCTAATAATTAATCAGCCATCCGCCCACGGCGATAAGGCCAAACCCCAACGCGAGGAGCAGGGAGCCGGCTTTCCAGGAGCGCAGCAGCAGGCTCAGGTTCTGCCGCCGCGCCGTATTCACCGCGTCGCGGGGCGCGTCATCGTCTCTAATTTGCCCCAGTTTCTCGTTCATCTGCGGGTTGTGCATGGCGCGGAAGGTGTCGCGCACGAAGACGTAGCCGCCATAGGCGAAGATCGCTGTGCCGGCGAGAATGATGGGGAAGCCCAGTAGGTTGCGAACCGCGGCGCCTGTATCCCCGGCCGCCAGCAGTGGCATCAGCGTTTCATAGAGGAAGGACCAGATGATCGAGCCGACGAAGATTACCGCGAGCGCGATCACAATCCATCTCCCCCAGCCTGAACGTTCGCTACTTTTTTGTTTTCGAAGCATACCGTATTGTGACAGCAGTTTTCCCCAGAGGCAAGGTGTCGCTGGAGGCGCCTGGCACTTCAAAAGTGCCAGGCGCCTTAGTCCCGGTCACCTGAGGTAGCGAGGCACGAGGGGACGGAGGCGGGAGAAGGCCCACTCGTCTACGCGCCGCAGGCCGCCTGCCTCCTGCAACGCCTGCTGGACGGTGACGGTGGCGCCAACGCTGACCTGATAGTGCCGGCCGAGGTTCACGCCGCCGGCGTTCTGGAGCGAGTAGTCGTCTTCGCCCGAAATGCCGAATCCAATGAACATCAGGGCGACTTTGGGGACCTCGGAGGCGGGGAGCCGGCGCAACAGTTGAGCCACGGGATGGCCGGCCGGCGCGCCGAGCTGCGACTCACGTCCTGCCTGAGGGGCGAGTAACACAATGCCGCCGCTTTGGAGCACTGATGTGGCGCCGGCAATGTAGGATTTCAGAGTGTGGCGCAGCGCAGCAGCGTTGTACAGGTGCGGGTCGGTGCGCGGCGTCACCACGGGAGAGAGGCGGATATCGAAGAGGGCGGCACAAAGGCGCACAGGAGTCATATGGCGCCGGTACTGGTGCAGGGCGACTGGCGCGACGATCTCTCTTTGGCGCATCACCCGGCTGCGACAGAGCAGCACCAGCGCCTGCGGTGCGTCGCGCAAGGAGAAATGGTTCATGATCACCAACAGACCATACCCTTCGCACAATAATGCCTCGGCCGTGTCCAGGCCGCGTTCTTCGTCCACAATCGTGCAGGGTAAGATGGCCGATGCCAGGCCGGTTCCGGCCTGCCGCAACAGCGCGCGGCGTGGGAAGACGCCTGGCGGGTTCACGAGGAATCCCGTCCTTCGTCGCCTTGTTCCCAGACGGCGCGCAGCCAGTCTACCACGGGGCGGATATCGACGTCCTCGCCAATCTGCTGCAGCCGGTCGCACTGCTCCCACACATCCGTGTCGATCGGCCGGGCAAACACGGGCGAGACGCGGTGATAGCGGTCGCCCAGCAGCAAGCGGCACTGGTATTCCACTAGGCCGACGTTGCCGTCGCGCATCAGACGCAGCATCGAAGGGAACCAGCGGGCGATGCTCCAATCGTGCCGCTCGCCGGCAATGTAATAGCGCACGGTTCCAGTGCCCAGCGACAGCAGCGCGGTCTCGGCCAACGAGACGGGCGCGGACGCCCGCACGCGGCCCGCCTGCACCCAGGTGAGGGCTGCGGCGCCGGGATGATAGGCGACGATGGCGCCGTCTATGAAGCCGTCCACCGAGGGGAAATAGCCCGGTGAGGCGCTGGTGTAGAGCGCGGCCTTGTACGCTTCGATATCACCGCTCTGGTCAAAGTTGTGAAAAAAGCGCGGGTGATAGCGCCGTCCCAGCTCCTCTGAGTGGCCGTTGTCCAGCGCGAGGGCCGGAATAAGCACCTTATGCAGCAGGTCGCTGAGGCGCGCGTTGCCCAGGCGATGGCGCAGCTCTTCCTGCAGGTTGCGGTTGTCGTACCCGGCGCGCAGGATGCCGCGCAGGCCGAGCCACCGTTCGCGACGGGAGCGGGCAAAGATTTTGCGCCCGCAGATGGTATAAAGAGAGACCAGCTCTTCCGGCCGGCTGCCATAGGCCAGGCCGATGGCCAGGATGCCGCCGGTGGAACTGCCGGTGATCAGGTCCACTTTCTGCAGCCAGCCAGGCACGGCCTCGTCCAGCCGGCGCATTACCGTCAGCGTAATCAGCCCGCGCATCCCACCGCCGTCTAAGGAGAGAATTCTGTACATGCGTGCCCTCCATCTCTTGCACACGGTTCGTTTCGCCAAACGGGGAGCGCTGTGCTACACTGTCGCTTCCCCTGTGAATCAGTCTCGAGCCTCTGCGTTTCCGGGCTCTAGACGTCAGGATCAGCGTACAATTGGGCTGGATGGAACGGTATGGGGCGGCGCTTAAATTCGCTCGGCCTATGCCCGAGAATGGACGGTGAGGTCCAGGAGTGGGGTCGATGACCCAATTTGGCGTCTTATTGCGCTTCTATCGCCGGCAGTGCCGCGATCCGCTGCGCGGCGGGATGCTCACGCAAGAGCGACTGGGAGAGCTGTTGGGCACGGCGCTGGGCCACAACGGCTATTCGGGTGCGGCAGTAAGCGACTGGGAACGAAACAAGAGCAAGATCGACGAGGACGACCGGCCGGTATTGGTGGGCCTGATTTCAGTGCTCGTTGCTGGAAAGGGGCTGAGGACGGTGTCGCAGGCGAACGAACTGCTGCATGTGGGAAATTATCGGGCGCTGGACAGCACGGAGCGCGCCGCAATCTTCCCTGAAGTGGCGGCGGAAGCGCCGAGCAGCGCGCATATTGCAGCGGGCGAAATTCCCGCTATCGACGCGCCGATCCCGACCCGCGAGCGTCAGAAGCTGCTGATCCTGTTAGACAAGGTGCAGCGATTCTGGGTAGACGGCGTGCTGCAACAGAGCCTTGCCGGCTCTCCGCGCTTGGAAATTATGTGGGAGCGAGTCCATGACGAGGTCGAGCGGCCGTGGGAAGCTATCATCGATCCGGCGCTTTACGGGGATACGAACCGGGAGGCGGTTGCCGGAGAATTTTACAACGCGGATCGCGCGCTGCTCATCCTGGGCGAAGCGGGCGCGGGCAAGACGACGACGCTGCTGTACCTTGCAGCCGCCCTTGCCGCGCGAGCCGCGGCCGACCAGACCGCGCCGGTTCCGGTGGTGCTGAACCTCTCCTCGTGGGCGTCCGACAGGCTACCGCTTGCGGACTGGGTGACAGCCGAGCTAACTGCCAAGTACCAGATTCCACGGCGCATCGGACGGCCGTGGCTGGAAGACGACGCGCTGGCGCTGCTGCTAGACGGGTTCGATGAGGTTCCGGCGGCGCAGCAGGCGGGCTGTGCGCGGGCCATTAACCAGTTCCGCCAGGAGTGGGGTCTGACCGGCATCGTGGTCTGCACGCGCCCGGCCGAGTATGAGCGCGCCGGAGTGCGGCTGAGGCTGGGCGGCGCCATCCGGCTGCAGCCGTTGACGGACGCCCAGCGGGACGATTACCTGGTCGCCGGGGGCGCGCACCTGGCGGGCCTGCGGCTTGCTATCGACCGTAACGACACCTTGCACGAGCTGGCGCGCTCGCCGTTGTTCCTGGACGTGATGAGCGTGGTGTTCCATGACGCGCCGCAGGCAGAGGTCGCCGGGCTGACTGCCGGAACAGAAGGATTGGGGCCGGAAATGCAGCCCGCCATACAAGCCGCGCGCGAGCGGCTGTTTACGGCCTACGAGCAAAGGATGTTCCAACTGCATGGGCCGCAGGCCGTCTATTCGCCGCCGGAAACGGGGTGTTGGCTGGCCTGGCTGGCGGCGAGGATGGAGGAACACGACCAGGCGGTCTTCCTGTTAGAGGAGATTCAGCCCAGCTGGTTGCCAGAGCGAAATCGCCGGCTGTATCTATTGATAGGCCACGCCGTCATTGGGCTTTATGGGGGGCTAACCATGTGGCTGCTGCTACGGTTGTTGCGTGAGATCATTCCACAGTTTCCGGCGGTGCTGGCGCCGGTGCTGGCAGGTCGGCTGGAGATTTCGTTGGGATACGCGGAACCGCTCGTGCTGGCGGCGGGCAGTCTGGCGCTGGCGCTGGTGGTCGCCGTCATTCATCTGTGGCAGTTCGAGCGGATCGTGGTCGACAGCGCGCCGGCCGGCGCGCGGCTGCGGCGCTGGCGGCCGGTCGTCGTCGGGCTGGTGACCGGGCTGCTGACGACGGCTGTCGTGGCAGTGTCGGGGGCGTTTACGCTGGCCGTTTCGTGGGGCCTGGCCACGGGTTTCATGTATTTTATGGTGTCGCGCTATCTGACCGGGATCGGCTACCGCCGGGAAATCCGGCCCGTGGAAGCGCTCGGCTGGTCGTGGCCGAAGGCCGCGAAGGGGCTCGCTGTGGGCCTGGCGCTGGCGACGGCTGCCGAAATCCTGGAAACGCTGCTCTTTGGCAACAATGGCGTGACGCGCAGCCTGCTGACGTTTGGCGTCGCCGGCCTTTTGCTGGGCGGACTGCGTGGGCGCCGGATCGAGGAGAAAAGCGCGCTGAACCAGGGTGTTCGTCTTTCGCTGCGCAACGCCGTGATCGGAGCGCTAATGGTGGGGTTGGCAATGGGCGTGCTCACCTGGCTGCTGCGCACGCCGGCCGCGGCAGGGCTTTCTGCGGCGCTGGTGGCGCTGATATTCTTTCCCTTCTTCGGCGGCGTGACCGTACCCAAACATTACCTGGTGCGGCTGTTTTTGTGGCGGGAAGGCAGGATGCCGTGGCGCTACGGCCGTTTCCTGGAGCACGCCGCGCAGTTCGGCCTGCTGCGACAGGTTGGCGGAGGCTATACGTTCATGCACCGGTTGCTGCAGAAGCATTTTGCAGGGCAGGATGGGGGGGAAGGCCAATGAGCGGTTCCGACCAGGCGCTTGCTCAACGCGACGCGAATGTACGTCGGATTGTCTATGACGCCTTTATTTCGAGAGGGGTCGCCGCATTAAGGGCCGAGGTTGCGGCTCAGCTGTCCCTTCCTGATCCCGACATTGCCGCTTCCTTCGAACGGCTGGCCGAAGGGCACGTGCTGGTTTTGCAACCGGAAAGCCGCGAAATACTGATGGCCAATCCTTTCTCCGCCGTTCCCACCTCGTTTCAGGTCACATCGGGTGCAAAATCATGGTGGGGCAACTGCATCTGGGACGCGCTGGGCATCATCGCCATGATCGGCGGTAATGGCGCGGTAGAGACTTCCTGTCCGGATTGCGGTGAGGCGTTAACCCTGACGGTTGAGGACGGACATTTGCTCGGCACAGAGGCTATCGCCCACTTCGCGGTGCCCGCTGCGCGCTGGTGGGACGACATCGTCTTTACCTGAAGGACGATGCTGCTCTTCCGGTCGGAAGAACACGCCAGAAACTGGAGCACCCGGTGGAACCAGCCCGAAGGGAGCCTGCTGTCAACTGAGCAAGCGTGGGGGCTGGCCATAGCCTGGTATAGCGAAGATCGCCGCGAGCCTGGATGGCGGCGCAAGACGTTGGGCGAGGCGCAGGAGATTTTTGCGGGGTTGGGGCTTATATTGGGCTTCTGGAAGCTTTAACGGTCAAACCCAGCCATTTTCGAGCGCCACGCGGGCGGCGGCGGTGCGGGAGTTGACTTCTAGCTTGCTATAAATAGAGGTGAGGTGTGCGTTGACGGTGCGCGGGCTGATGACGAGGGTTTCGGCGACCTGGGCATCGGTGAGGCCCTGGGCCACCAGGTGGAGCACCTCGACCTCGCGCGGGGTGAGCGCCGCTTCGCTTACATGCGGGACTGGTTTGGACGTGGTTGTCTCGGCGTTATCTGGTGCGTCTGTGGATAGGGCGAAAGCGATCAAGGCATCGAAATCTTGCAGCGTCAAACGGCGGCCTTCCTCCCACGCCTGCTGAAAAGCGTCCGGCGGCATGCTGCGCCGCATGGCGGCCTGCGCGCCATCTTGCTCTCTTTGCTCTACCGGCGGCAATGGCGCAAGAAGCGTTTCCCGCAGCGCCTCCGCCGCTCCCCACAAAGTGACGACCCGCGCGTGCTGCCGCCGCGCCGTCGCCACTTCCGCCAGCCCTTCAAGGCACTGGGCAATTCTCAGCCGGTCCTCGATTTCCAGGAACGCCTGCAACGCCGCGACAAAGATGGAGGCGGCCTGATCTAAATTGCCCAGGCGGGCGACGGCGAGTCCGAGGCCCATGCGGTTCGTGTGGTAGAAATGAAGCACTTCCTGCGGCCGGTTGAAATCGAGGCTGCTCTCGAAGAGCTGTTGAGCCCTTTCATTTTCGCCCTCATACAGCGCGAC
>JAICPS010000457.1 GCA_025929715.1 Anaerolineae bacterium
CTTTTTCTCCCGCCGCTTAGTCGGCGATTTTGGCTTCCTGGTTACCGCATTTGGAGAAAAAGATGCAATCCTTCTTAAAATCAGAACCTATTACCCGCGCGCCGGACGCTTCCGAGCGTGCCGTCATCCTCGGCTTCGGCGGTCGCTTCACCGACGAGCTGCTCAGCGGCCTGCCCGACGTGCTCATGCCCACCCTGCGCGCCCAATTTGGCCTCAGCTACACCGACATCAGCTTCCTTGACCTCGCCCTGCGCTACGTCGGAGCCGTCATCGAACCCGTCGCCGGGCTGCTCATCGACGTCTGGCGCCGCCGCTGGCTCCTGGGCTGGGGCGCAGCCGCCCTCGGCCTCTCGGTGATTCTTATGGGCCTGGCGCCGAACTTCCTCTTCCTGCTCGCCGCCTTTGTCGTCTACGGCCTCGGCTCGGGCCCACTGGCGCACACTGCCGACGTCGTCCTGGTGGAGGCCCACCCCGGTGCGCCCGAGCGCATCTTCGCCCGCGCCACCATGCTCGACGCTTTCGGCGCGCTGCTATCTCCCCTTTCCGTCACGCTCGCTATTGCGGCCGGCGTCTCCTGGCGCTGGCTACTTGTGACCCTCGGGCTCTCTAGCCTGGGGTACGCGCTCATCCTCTTCCGCACCCGTTTTCCCGCCCCGGCAAACGGCCAACACGAGCAGCAGTCGACGCTATTGGCGAACCTGCGCCACAACTTGCGCGTTGTGTTCGCCAGTCGCAATGTGTGGCGCTGGCTTGCATTCCTCTTCGTCTTTGAAATCCTGGAGACGCCGCTGACCTTTAAAACAGTCTGGTTAAACGAGCAGGCCGGCATGAGCCAGGGTTTAATCGGCCTCTACCGCGCCTTTGAAATGGCCGTCGACCTGCTTAGCCTCTTCTACCTCGATAGCTGGCTGGCGCGCAGCAACTACAGGCGGATCCTGCAACGGGCCAACATCGCACTATTCTTACTGATTCCGCTGTGGCTCTTAACGCCCGGCGTCTTGTTCCGCTTTCTGCTGGCCCTGCCCCTTAACTTCTTCTTCGCCGTCTATTGGCCCATCGGCCGTGCCCAGTCATTGATCAGCTCTCCCGGTCGCGCCGGAGCCGTCACCGCCGTCAGCTCACTCTTCGGCCTGGCGCCGCTCAGCCTGCTCTTCGGCCTACTTGCCGAACGCATCACGCTCACCGCCGCAACGCTCTGGGTCAGCCTCACCGCCCTTCTACTTCTGGCGCTCATCACCCGCCACCTACCAAACCAACATGACTAGAAAGTGTTGACATTTTCTCTGGTGGAAGCAGTTTTCCAACAGGAGAAAATGTCAACACGGCCTAATCCATCATCCGCTGCTCCTCCGCCGCGCCGGTGCAGCGACCACTTCCTGGGACGCCGCTTCTGCCGGCCCCCCCTGTCCCCCGCCGTCGTCCGGCTCGGCGTCCTTCTCGGTCACCACCCGATAACGCACCGCGTATGCGTCAATCTCCACGTGTCTGCCGGGGCGGGTAGCGTAATGCTTCGTGAACTCCGCGCCAAACAGCAAGATTTGCGCCGAGTAATACACGAAGATCAGCAACACGATAATCGATCCTGCCGTCCCGTAGCCCGACGAGACGTTACTTAAACTCAGGTAAACGCCGATCAACTCCTTGCCCACGACGAACAGCGCGGCTGTGACCAGCGCCCCGATCCATACGTGACGCCAGCCGAGATCTACTCTGGGTAGTACCTTAAAAATGGCGGCAAACAGCAGCGTGGTCAGCCCCAGGCTGAGCACGATGTTCCATAGAGGAATCCTATTCAAATCGATGCCAAGCAGCACGTTGGCGCGCGCAATCACCCACGTCGCCAGAAATGACGACAGAAGCAGCACGCCGATAACCAGGAGCATGGCAAAAGCGAGCAGTCGATCTATTATCGTCCCTAAAATACCGCGCTTACCTGATGGACGTACCTTCCAGATCACGTCCAGCGCGTTCATCAGTTGCGCGAAGGCGCCCGAGGTAGCGATAAACAGGGTCACTGCACTGACGATGATGGCGATCGTGCCCCCCGCAGGCCGGTTAGCCTCCGCAATGATCGAATCAACCGCGGTGGCGATGCGTGGGCCAATGAATCGCGTAATCTGTAGCGTAATTTGAGACTGCGCCTCGTCGGGGTAAAAACGCCCGACGATGATCAGTGTCAGAAACAACAATGGCGCCAGCGCCAGAATCGCGTAATAAGACAGTCCCGCAGCCAATAGCGAAGCATTATCCAATCGCCAGTCGCGAAAGGTATTCTTTATTAGCTGTACAAACATCTTGCGATCCATCGCGCGACTCATCGCCTACTCTCCTGCTTTCTGCAACGCCTGTGCCAGATCGCTCAGCAAATCATCGGCGTGCTCAATACCCACCGAGAGGCGTACCAATCCGGCATCCACAGCGAGCGGCGAGCCGGCCACCGAGGCGTGCGTCATTGGCGCCGGTAGCTCGATGAGCGATTCTACGCCGCCCAGCGACTCCGCCAGCGTAAACAGCCGCGTCTCGCGCGCAACCACCCGCGCCGCCGCTTCGCCGCCGGCCATGATGAAAGAAACCATGCCGCCCGGACCGCGCATTTGCTGTTGCGCCAGCCCGTGCTGTGGGTGGCTTACCAATCCGGGAAAGATGACCTGCGCCACCCGCGGCTGCTCTTCTAGAAAGTTCGCCACGCGCACGGCGTTGATGCAGTGCCGCTCCATGCGCAGCGCCAACGTCTTGATACCGCGCAGCACCAGGAAGCAATCCTGTGGTCCTGGCACCGCGCCGATTGCATTCTGCAAAAACTTCAGCCGCTCGTAAGCCGCTTCGTCATTAAGCACAATGGCTCCACCCACCACGTCAGAGTGCCCACCGAGATACTTCGTGGTACTGTGCACCACAAAATCCGCGCCTAACGCGAGTGGTTGCTGCAACGCCGGAGACGCAAACGTATTATCAACCGCCAACCACGCGCCCGCCCTATGAGCCATCTCCGCCGCCATACTAATGTCGGTCAACCGCAGCAGTGGATTCGTCGGCGTCTCCAGCCACACCAGCCGCGTCTCCGCGCGCAGCGCCATTTGCAGCGCCTGCAGGTCGCTCGCGTCAACAAAGCTAAATTCCAGGCCGTACTCCGCCAGCACCTTGTCAAACAGCCTGTAAGTGCCACCATACACGTCGTTGCCACAAACCACATGCTCTCCCGGCTTAACCAGGCGCAACAGCGTGTCCGTCGCCGCCATCCCCGACGCAAAAGCCAGCGCATACCGCCCTCCCTCCAACGTCGCCAGCGCTGTCTGCAGCGCGCTGCGTGTGGGATTGTCCGTGCGCGAATACTCAAACCCCCGGTGCACCCCCACGTCAACCTGGGCGTAAGTCGACGTCTGGTAAATCGGAGTCATCACCGCGCCCGTCCCCGGATCGGCCTGGGTGCCCGCATGTACGGCGAGGGATTCAAATTTGAGGGTGGAGATTGGGGATTGGGGATCGGTCATATTCAGTGTACTCCGGCTTGAGATTCTTTATTTCTCGTTAAACGCCCACCCTACAACATTCTAATCTCAAACCAAAAATCAGTCGAAATGCATCCTCCGATTCTCTACTCGCCCAATCTCGCCCGAACGAAATTCGGTCAATCTCCGCGTTCTCTGCGTCCTCCGTGGTTCAATTCCGAATCTCTAATCTCCAATCCCTAGCCTCTTTCCCAACCCTCTGCTATCATCCGCCGCAGTACCGGGAGGATGTTCCATGCGACGCTTTCGTGCCGACTTGCTTCTGACGGCGATCCTTGCCGCTATCCTATCCGTCACCGCTGTAATGGCCTCCGGGCTAGGCGGTGGCACCATGTATTTCCCCTTCATCGCCCAAATCGTCCCCACGCCAACCCCCAGCCCGACCCCAACGCCCACCCCGATGCCGTCGCCGACCCTTGCCCCCCGCGGCCCCGGGCGAAAAAGCGCCCCGGGGGGGGCCCCCCGGA
>JAICPS010000050.1 GCA_025929715.1 Anaerolineae bacterium
CACGCTGGTCGCCAAGGTAGTTGAGCCAAGTGCGGCCGACCTGTTCCGCAGTCATGGCGGCTCCGTACTCCTCCAGAGCGCGGATCAGGATCATGGGCAGGGCGGTGTCGTCGTCTGGCTTGAAGATTTTTCCCGGAGGGAGGGGCAGGTAGTCCTGCAGTTCTCCCAGGTTGTCGCGAATCTCCTCGTAGGTCCAGTTTTCCACCGGCGCGCCAAGGCGCACGCCGATACATTTTCCGAGCCACCCGGCGTAGACGCGGTGTTCGTAGTCGGAGGGGAGGGTGCTTGTGGTTTCAGCCATAGATTTGAGGAACCGCAGAGAGCGCGGAGCGGGTGGAGGTTCTGCGTTCTCAACGCCCTCTGCGGTAATTCTATCGAACGGCCTTACTCCTGCGAAGCGTAGTTATCGTCGAGGCAAGCCTGAGCCGGCGGGACGAGTTCTGCGAGCATGGCAGCCACGTCGGTCTCGCCCAACTCGGTGTAACGGGTCCAGACGTCATCGAAGATGGTACCCACGCAATCGAAGTAGTACTGTGAGCGCAGGTAGTTTGGTACGCGGGCTTCTTTGTTCAACTCGTTCCAGAAGACACCCAGAATCGGGTCTTCCGACCAGCCCATCGCTTCCCAGATCTCAGGCTGGGGAGGCGTCCAGACGCCGGATTCGGCGATGATCTGGTTGGCCTCGGGCCCGGTGATCCACTCCAGGAACTCCCAGGCGCGGACTTTGTTCTGGCTCTCGGCGTTCATGTAGTAGACGTAGGAGTCGGTCCAGGCGATGCCTTCCGTATTCTCGTCGAAACGGGGCGGCGCAACCACGGCCCAGTTGAACTCTGCCTGCTCATTCAAGGCGGGCAGCTCCCAGGTGGAGATGTGCTGCATGGCGACGTTGCCGGAGAGGAAGACCAGCTCGCCGAATTGCTCCTGCATGCCGGCCGGCGCGGTGACCTGATCATCTGCGGTCAGGCCGAGGCAGAAGGCGACGGCCTCGGCGGCTTCCGGCGTATCTAGGTAGCCGGCTACTTCGCTGCCGTCGGGGCTGACGAACTCGGCGCCCATGTTGTAAGAGAAGGAAGACCACTGGAAACAGCCGGGGCTGCCGACGATGGCGCCCACGCCATACTGGTCGTTGTCACGATCGGTGAGGGCAATGGCAGTTTCGCGGTAGTCGGCGATGGTCCAGCCCTCTTCAGGGTAGGGCACGCCCGCGGCGTCGAACATATCCATGTTGTAAGCGATGGCGCCGGCCGTGGCGTCGCGAGGCAGCCCGTAGTAACGTCCTTCGTACACCGCGCGCTGGTTGCCGATGGGGAACCAGCGCTCCTGGGGATCAAAGTCCGATGCTTCGATGTAGGGCGTTAGATCTTCGAGGAAGCCCTGGGTGGCGATGTCGGTGGCCCAGAAGTGGTAGTAGACGTCGGGTCCTTCACCGGCGGCGATTGCGGTCAGCACGCGGTCGCCGAAGCCGCCGCTGGGGAAGAGGGAAACGGCCACTCTGGTATTGGGATGCGATTCTTCAAACGCGCGCGCCAGCTGGAAGTGTAACTCGCGCGTGGTGGCGGTGTCGCGCCCGCGCTCGGTCCCCCACCAGGTGATGGTGACGACTTCGTCCTCAGCTGGCGGTTCCTGGGGTTCCTCTTCGGCCGGCACTTCCACAACCCGTGTTACTTCCACTTGCTCGCCTTCCACTTCAATGGTTTCCGTGATGACGCGGGTGACTTCGACTACTTCGGTTTCGGTCACGACGCGCGTTACCTCTACGGATTCGGGCTCACCCCCGCAGGCTACCATGAACAGGGCCAGTAGGGCGAGTATGGTAGCGAATTTTAGTGCTTTATGCGGTTTCATTCCTTCTACTCCTTTCTGAACTGTTGTCGTCGATAAAATGTTGCTGTTGAATCGCGTACATATTGAAAACGACCACCTCCTTTAGCCCGCCGCGCGACCTGTGTTTTCGTTTATCCTTTCAATCCTGCTGCGGCCAGGCCGCCGAGCAGGCGGCGTTGAGCGACGAGGAAGAGAATGACGGGCGGGATCATGGACATCAGCGAGGCTGCCATGAGCAGATGCCAGCTTGTTTCGCGCGCCCCGTGGAAGAAGCCCAGACCCAGCGAGACGGTGAATTTAGCCGGATCGGTGAGATAGATGAGGGGTCCCATAAAGTCGTTCCAGACCCAGGTGAAGGTGAAGACGCCGACGAGAACGAGGGCCGGCACGCACAGGGGCACGATAATGTAGCGCAGGATCTGCAGCCGGCCGGCGCCGTCGATGGTTGCAGCCTCATCCAGATCCAGAGGAATGGTCATCATGTACTGGCGCATGAGGAAAATGAGAAAGGGACTGCCCGTAAATGCGGGCAGGATCAGGGGCAAATAGGTATTCACCCAGCCCAGCTTGGCAAAGAGGATAAATTGGGGCACCAGCGTAACCTGGTCGGGCACCATCAATGTGCCTAAAAGGATCAGGAATAGCACGTTGCGCCCTGGGAAGCGCAGGCGGGCGAAGCCGTAGGCAATGAGGGTTGTCGAAAGGACCTGCCCCAGCACGTTCCAGAAGACCAGCGTCGCCGAGTTCAAGACGAAGCGGCCAAAGGGCACCTCGCGGAAGACTTGCATAAAGTTTTCGAAGATGGGCGGCGAGGGTACCCAGGCAGGCGGCAGCGCGAACAACTGCACCTCCGACTTGAGGGCCGTGGCGACCATCCAGTAGAACGGGGTCAGGAAGACCAGAACAAATAACAGCAGCACGACGTACGCGCGTGCGCCCCGCAAAATTCGGGGAAGCTGCCAGCGCCGGCCGTCGCCTAGCTGCACATTTTCGCGAGTAGCGTCTAATTCTGCCTGCATAGCGTTATCCCCTATTTGCGCTCGGCCTCGTAGTGCACCCAGTAAGGCGAACTGCGCATGACGAGAACCGTGATAATCAGAATGATCAGGGCCAGGATCCAGGCCAGGGCCGAGGCATAGCCCATGCGCAGCGACTGCCACGCCTTTTCGTAGATGTAGAGCATGTAGAAGAGGGTCGATTGCAACGGCCCGCCGCCCGTGGCGACGAATGAAGAAGTGAACGTCTGAAAGACGCCGATTAGCCCGACGACAAGCTGGAAAAAGATCACGGGCGAAAGCATGGGCAGGGTGACGAAGCGGAACTGCTGCCAGCCGCTGGCGCCGTCCACCCGCGCCGCCTCGTAAAGGTGCTCGGGTATGTTCTGCAGCCCGGCCAGGTAGATAATGGCGCTGCCGCCGACGCCCCAGAGGCTGATCATGACGATGCCGTAAATCGCGGCCTGCGGATCGCGGAACCAGTTTGGGCCTTCGATGCCGACCCAACCGAGAATCGTATTGAGCAGCCCATAGCGCCCGTTGAGTACCCAGACCCACACCAAGGTGGCCGCCACGCCAGGCACCACGGATGGCAAGTAGAGCAGCGTGCGAAACAACCCGACGCCGCGCACCCGGCTGTTCAGCGCCACGGCCATGGCGATGCCGACGACGGTGCTCAGCGGCAGGAAGACGAGGGCGTAACGAAAAGTGACCTCCAGAGATTGAACGAAATCGGGATCGCGGGTGAAGATTTGCCGGTAATTCTCCAGCCCAATCCAGCGCGGGTCGCCCACGATGTTCCAGCGTGTAAAGCTAAGGGCGAACGAAGCCAGCATCGGCCCGGCCAGGAAGACGATAAAGCCTATGATCCAGGGCAGGATGAAGAAGTAGCCCGAAAGCGCCTCTTTGCGCGCCATCGGGCCCATCTCGCGCCAGCGCCGTAAAAAACCGGGCCGGCGCGCGCGACGCCCGCTTGTTGCTATCCGCTCGCCCGCCGCCATGCTTGTTTTGGCGCTCATTTTGCCTCCTTGTCGAGCAATTTTGTCAATCGCTCGGTCGGAAACGATATACAAAATCGTTTTACGAAGAGCCGATCAACTCCGCCAGTTCTCTGGCCAACTGCACAATGTCCTCATCGCCGGTAAATCGCAGGCAGACGCCGGCCGGGCGGCGGACTTTTTGGACCCAGCTCTCGGGAATGACGGCCATTCCCTGGCGCGCGCCGCACATGGCGCCGACGACGGCGCCGATGGTGTCCGCGTCGCGGCCGAAATTGCAACCCCAGAACATGCCCTGGCGGAAATCGCCCCCGGTCAGGCGAAAGACGGCGTAAATCTGGGGAATGGCCTCCGGACTGGCCGCGTGCACAGGGGTCCACAACTCGGTGTGCAGCCTTTCCCAGGCCGCCTCGATGCTGCCCTCTTGGTCGCAAATTGTCATGGCGCGATCCATAGCGCGGCCCAGCCAGCTGTCTTCGGGGATCTGCTGGAGGCCGGCCTCTACGATCTCCTCTGGCGCGCCGCCGGCCATGGCCACGGCGATACTGGCGGCCACGGCCTGCGCGGCCCACACGCCGTCGGCGTAGTGGCTGATCTGCGCGTCGATCTCGGCCAGCGCCGCGGCGCGTTGTGGATCGCCAGCGCAGACGATGCCGATGGGCGCCACGCGCATGGCCGCGCCATCGTCGTAATTCAGCACATTATCGCGCCCTGAGAGGGGGGGTAGAATTCCCCGCTGCAGGTTGGCGACAGCGCCGTAGAGTGGGCGCCCACCTCGTTCCTGCACGCCGCCCTGGTCCAGAATGTACTTGAGCCAGGATTCAAGCAGGTGTTCTGGCGTCAGGTCGCCGCCACAGTCGAGCAGAACACGCGCCGTGAGCACGGCAAATTCGGTATCGTCGGTGCTTCTGGCGCCATCATAGAGGTTGGTTACGATGCCGTAGCGCTGGCGATAGCCGTCGTCGCGCGCGATGTCGCCCAACGCGTCGCCCACCGCCAGGCCGGCCAGGCAGCCCACCGCCTTATCGCGGAGCGCTTTTTTGTCGGAAAGGAGTTCTTTGTGGGTTAACATGCGCGTTTCCTTGAATGGGAACCTTCCCATCTTAGACAATTGAAGTCTTCACTACAAAGCGGCAGGGCCGGTGGAGCCGCGTTTGCGGAGGGTGCAGGGTAGAATGTGTCGTTGCGGCCGTTCCTGCCCGCCTCCCTCCATGCGTTCTAGCAGCATGCCGGCCGCCTTGCGGCCAATTTCGTATTTGGGTTTGGCCATCGTCGTCAGCGGTGGGGTGGTGGTGACGGCGGCGAAAATATCGTCCATACCGACGATGGAGAGCGCGCCGGGCACGTCTACGTCCAACTCGTGCGCTGCCTGCAGGGCGCCAAGGGCCAGGATGTCGTTGGCCGCCAGGATGGCAGTCGGTGGTTGGGGCAGCGGCGCCGATGGCGAGAGCAAATGGCGCAGGCCCTGCCCGCCGCCTTCAAAATCAAAGTTCACCTGGACCACGTAGGACTCGTCCAGGGGCAGGCCGCTTTCGTGCCCGTAGTCCAGGTAGCCGCGCAGGCGGGAGTAGCCGGGGCGGCTCTTGCCACGGCCGCGGATGAGCCCGATGCGCCGGTGCCCCAGAGAAGCGAGATAGTCGAGCGCCTGGCAGGCAGCGCCGTAGCTGTCGGAGCCGACCGTGTCGAAGTCGGGAAAATCTTCGCGCGATCCGATCAGCACAATGGGTAGGGAAAGCGCACGCAGCTCGTCGTTGTCTGTGGCAATGGGATTAATCAGCACACCGTCGAAGCGGTTGCGGCTGGCCATGCGCAGGAACGCTTTTTCGCGGCGGCCTTCCCAGTCGCTGTTGGCAAAGACGACGGCGATGCCCTGCTCGTCCATCACATCTTGCACGCCGCGCGCCACGTCGGGCCAGAATGGGTTGGCGATGTCGGGAATGGCCAGCATGATGGTGTTGGTGCGTTCGGTGCGCAGGCTGCTAGCGACGGCGTTATGCTCGTAGCCCAACGCGGCAATCGCCTCTTCTACGCGCCGGCGCGTGGCTTCGCGGACGCTGGCGCCATCGCCGCGAATGACGCGGGAGACGGTCGATTTGGAGACGCCGGCCTGCCGGGCGACGTCGATGATGGTGGGGCGACGGTTCATGTCAGCTCGCAATGCGTGGATTGGGAACGTTCCCAGTATAGACGAAAATAAATTGCTTTGTCAAGGCGTTGTTATTCAGGCGGGTTGGTGCTTTAGCCTATCAGCAGAGGCCGCGAAGCAAGACGCGCCCGAATTAGGCGTTCGCTACTGAACCGTCAACGTGAGCTCCATGCCGTGTTCTCGGTGATCATTCACCGGGCAATAAATCGTATAGGTGCCCGGTTCCAGGTCTACCTGCAATGTCCCGGTTTCACCGGGCTGAAGATTTGTTTCTAACTCCTCTTCGATTCCCTGTCCTTCTATCTCAAAATTGTGCTCTTCGGTACCGGCATTGGTAACCACAAACTCTGTCGGCCCAGACTGAATTGACTCAGGCATGCGGATTACATACTCGCTTAACTCTACGTCAACCGTACCGGCTCCCACTTCGGGATCGTCCAGGCCGCCGCCGCCCTCCTCGCCACGTGCACAAGCGACGACGAAAATGCCGACCAGCAAGAGGATAAGCAAGTGGGTGGGGAACTGTTTCATTTCAAGGCTTCTCATTTGGGTAATCTCCTCGGTCGTTACTTTAGCATTACACGACAGTGACTAACCACGGGGAACATGGTTGTCCAGGGCCGCTACCGCGACAACTGTTTTTCTCCAATCTTAAGCGAGTGTGAATGAGGAGTATATGGGGTAATACCCTACACAGTTGACATATAGCACAAACGCCGCCCCTTCGTTATAATTTGGTCCACTAAGTTGGCGCGCGCCAGAGGGAATGAAGCAGTTGAGGCCTTGTAATGACGACGATTTTGGTTATTGACGACGACGAGCTGGTCTCGCAGACATTGCAGCGAAGCTTGAAATTTTATGGGTACCACGTGATGGTGGCCAATAGCGGCATCGAAGGGTTGCAGTTGGCGCGGAGGCACCGCCCTGACCTGTTCATCCTGGATATTATCATGCCCGGAGCCGATGGGTACCGGGTCTGTCGTGATATCCGATCCGATCCACTCCTAAAAGAGCTGCCGGTCCTGTTTCTGACGGCCAAAGGGAAGGACGAGGACAGGATTGAGGGATTCCGCGCCGGGGCAGACGATTATCTTTCGAAACCATTTAATATGGAAGAGCTGCAATTGCGCGTCCAGGCCATTTTGCGCCGGGTACAGCAGCCGGAAAATGGCCAGGAAGGCGGCCAGAAAGGCGAGGAAGAAGAGCTTTTGATTTCCGTAGGCGACGTCACGCTTGACTGCCGCACCTTTAAGGTGATCACACCATCGCGCACGGTTCTGCTGACAAACGTGCAGTTCGACCTGCTCTATCACCTGATGAGCCACGCCGAGCAGGTGTTCACCAGCCAGCAGCTGCTGCAAGACGTGTGGGACTATCCACCAGATACGGGCAGCCCGGAGCTGGTGCGCGCTCATATCAAGAACCTGCGCGATAAGATCGAACCAGGCACCGGCGAACCGGTTTATATTCGAACGATTCAGGGGCATGGTTATACGTTTTCTGTGCCGGTTTCTTAAGCCATTCCCTTCGCGAGCACGGACCGGTCTCTGTTTGGGTCATATGACCCAAACAGAGACCGGTCATAGCAAGATGACGGCCTATGTCTTCAGGACACATTCTCATCGTCGACGACGATCCGGAGATCATCAACTCCCTCTCTGATCTGCTGACCAACCAGGCGAATTTCGAGGTGAGCACCGCGCGGGACGGCGAGGAGGCCAAGGAGCGGCTGGAGGAGGCGCCTGCCACGCCCGCAGGGCCGGTCGATCTGGTCGTGCTGGACTGGCGTATGCTGCCGGGCCTTTCCGGATTGGACGTGCTGGCCTGGCTGCGCAACCATCCCACGCTGGCTTACACGCGCGTGATCATGTGCACCGCGTCCAATACCAGCGACGACAAGGTGGAGGCGCTCTCCGCGGGCGCCGACGATTACGTCACCAAGCCTTATCACAACCGCGAGATGTTGGCGCGCGTAGAGACAATTTTGCGCTCGCAGCGGCTGGAAAAGCAGCTCCAGGAGCAGAGCGAGCAATTGGCGGCGCTCAACAAGGTGAGCAACGTGATCACAACCTCCCTAGACTCAGGACAGATTTCTGTGGCCACGGTCAACGGGGCGCGCCAGGTGTTGCGGGCGGAGCTGGCGGCGATATTTTTGCGGGAGGTGGGGCGAGACGGGGAAAGGGGGCTGACCAAGGGTCAGCTAGGGACGGGAAACGGGGAACGGAGTACAGTGGGGGAGAGCCTATACTGTCGCGCCGTGGCCAGCGCTGCGGGGGATTTGCAGCCAGCGGCCTTTGGCCCGATTGTCGTGGGGCAAGGAGCTATCGGCTGGGTCTATGCAGCGCAACAGACGTTGTGCCTCAACGATCCGCAGCACGCGGAACAGTTCGATGCGCAGGTTGACGAGCCGCAGGACGTCAGGCTACACAACCTGATTGCGACGCCCATGATCGTGCGCGGCCACTCTGTGGGCGTGTTGATGGCAGCCAACAAGCAGAGCAACAAGGCGGCCAGCGAGACGAGGGACCCTTTTAGCGAGGTGGACCAAGAGCTGTTCACGTCCCTGGCCAGCGCCGCCAGCCGTGCGCTGGAGAACGCTTCACTGTTTAAGAGCGTAAGGACGCGTCAGCACGAACTGCAAGAGAGCCATAACCGCCTGCAGGCTGTCATTAACGGCATCCTGAACCCGATATATACGATTGACGAAGGATATCGACTCGTGGCGGTAAACAAGCACAAAGCCGAAGCGATGCAGACGACGCCGGAGAGCCTGGCCGGCCGTGTCTGCTACCGCGTCTTCTTTAACCGCCGCTCGCCCTGCGACCATTGTCGCGCGGCCGAAATGTTGGCCCAGCGGGTGCCGCAGCACTGGTCTGTGCGTTGGGTAGGCGACGATCATCTGGCTCAGGAGTGGGACGTGCACGCCTATCCGCTGCCTGGGAGCCAGGTGGGGGCGCCTAGCGCCGTCGTCGTCTGGCAGGACCGGACCGAGGAGCGGCGGCTGGAAAACTCGCTGCTGCAGGCCGGCAAGTTGGCGGCAATCGGCCAGCTCGCCGCGGGCGTCGCGCACGAAATTAATAATCCGTTAACGGCGATCAACGCCAATTCGCAGATGCTAAAGATGGTCATCCCTCGCGACGACGATATGTACGAGGCCGTAGACCTGATCGCCCGCGCCGGCACGCGCGCCACCAACGTGGTGCGGGGCCTGCTTGACTTTGCCCGCCAGAACCAATACAGTTTTGAGTCAGGCGACGTCAACCGCTCTATCCGGCAGGCCCTGCGGCTGGTATCATACCAGCTGCGCTCCGCCGACATCGAGGTCCACCGCCAGTTGGGCAGCGACCTGCCGCAGGTGCGCGCTAGCTGGGAACATCTGAAGACGGTATGGCTGAACCTGCTGATCAACGCCCGCGACGCCGTCGTGGCCCGGCCGGGACCGCGCAACATCGAAATTGAGACGCGCCTGGCGACCAGCGGCGATCACATTCAGGTGCTCTTTACCGACAACGGCGTAGGCATGTCGCCGGCCGAGTCGGCGCACATATTTGAACCGTTTTATACGACAAAAGAGCCCGGCCAGGGCACCGGGCTGGGCCTGGCAACCAGCCAACGCATCGTCCAACAGCACGGCGGTAACATAGAAGCTGTCAGCCAGCCGGGAAAGGGGGCGACGTTTATTGTGAGGTTGCCTGTAACCCATGGACCTTTCGGCACACGGTGACGTAACAATCGGGGATGTGATCCGGCTTTCGCTACCCTTTGGCACGATGGTTTCCACCGGGCCGGGGCAGATGGGGCGCGCTTTGAATTGGGCCGTTACCCTTGCCAATTGGCAGACGGCGGCCGACGAGGTACAGGCGCGGGACCTGGTGATTCTGCCGCAGGCGTTGCAGGAGCAAACTTCGCCGGACGAGCTCGCCGGGCACATTGCCGTGCTGGCGGACGTTCCGGCAGCGGCGCTGGTCACGTTCCAGGAAATCACGCCAGACGTCAAGCGCGCTGCTCTGCGCCTCGATTTCCCTGTCCTGGTGCTGCCCGAGAATACGGCGCTGCGCACTGTACAGCGTGTGATCACCTCGCTGCTGCTGGATCGCCAGACGCAGACCACAGAGCGGGGCATGGAACTGTACCGCCAACTTTCGCAGATGTCGCTGGAAGCGCGCGGCTTGCAGGCGATGGCGGAAATGATGTGTACGGTGACGGGTAAGATCGTGGTAATCCAGGATAAGCGGCTGGACATCCGGGCGATGGCCGTACCCGCGGGCAACGGCGACGCCAACGCCGGGCTGGACGTTAACCTGGTGCGTGAAGCGCTGGGGCAGCGTGACAACCTTCCCGCGGTGCTGCGCAACCGCAAGGCCGCGGCGCGCGCGCGGCAGAGTTACTGGCAGCAGTTGCTGCCAATAGAAAACGTGGGCCGCCTGCTGGCGCCCATCGTGTCCGGGGACCGCGCCCGCGGCTACGTGTCGGTGGTAGGGCGGGCGGGCGATCTAGATCTACTGGACAGCCTGACGGCAGAGCACGGCGCGGCGGCGTGCGCCCTGGAAATGGCCAAAGCCAAGGCGGTGAGCGAGGCCGAGAAGAAGCTGCGCGGCGATTTTCTGGAGGGCCTGCTTGCCGGCACGCTGCCGCAGAAAGAGATTGAGCGGCTGGAGGCGCGGCTGGACCACGACACGACCCAGGCGCACGCCGTGATGACTGTTGCCTGGGACAGTCCGGACCCGCCCTCGCTGCGCCGCCTGGAAACTTCGATCAACTGGTTGCTCTCCAGCCACAACCGCCCCGCGCTGCTGCACATTTATGCCGGCGACCACGTCGCCGTGTTTCAGGCGCTGCGCGACGGCGAGGATATGAGCACGGCGCACGAGCTGGAAAGGCGGCTGCGTGAGCATTTGCAGGTGGAGTTCGGCGATGCGCGCCTTATCAGCGGCGTCAGTGGGCCGGCAATGGCGCTTGCGGACTGGCCGTCGGTGCACCAGGAGGCGCTGCAGGCCATGCAGTTGGGCCAGCGGCTTAATTTCAACCACATGGTCGAGTTTAACAGCCTGGGGATCTACCAGCTTCTCAGCCACATCGAGCATCTGGCGCCGGTGCAGACGTTTACGCAACAAATTATTGGCCCTCTTGCCGACTACGACCGCCGCCACCGCGGCAGCCTGGTGGAGACTATCGATGCTTATTTCAAGCACCACGCCAACGTTAGCCAGACTGCGGAGTCGCTGTTCATCCACCGCAACACGCTGCTCTACCGCCTGGAGCGCATCCAGGAGCTGACGGGGCAGGACATTTACCAGTCGGACATGCGCCTGGCGCTGCATTTGGCGTTGAAGCTGTGGCAGTTGCGGCCGGAGACGTGAAACGGACGGCAGACCGCGGACCACGGTAAAGGTCTGTCGGCCGTCTGTCGTCTAATTGTACAAACCATACAACCGCTCACCGTCCCACTTCTTGCACCTTGCACGTAGACGGCGGGCCGGCGAAGTTCATATACTGACAATTGTGTTTGCGCTTATGGCGCAGCTCAGTGGGAAATAGTGGGATGTTCAAAGCGGACGACGGCCAATGGCCCCGTCCGCTTTGAACGTCTGTTGACAGTTAGCCCCGCCTCGACTATCCTCACCCCTGTTATGGCTTATAGGAGCACAGACAAAACACGGCAGAAGAAGGATGCCAAGCGCACGGCCATGATGCAGGCGGCCGTGCGAGTGTTCGCCGAGAAAGGCTACCACGCCGCGACGGTGCGCGATATTGTCAACGCCGCCGACGTGGCTATCGGCACTTTTTACTTCTATTTCCCCGACAAGGAGACGCTCTTTCTCTATCTGTTCGAGGAGACAGCCGATTTCTTGCTGCTGACGCTGGATCAGGCCCTACGTGGGCGCGCCACGCTGCCGCAGCAAGCGACGGCGGCGATCCGCGCCTACGTCAATATCGCCGTTTATGAGCCTGCAGTGGTGCAACTGCTGCTGGTGGGCGGTGTGGGCGCGCTGCCCTCGCTGGCGGAGCGGCGTGGGGTTTTCCGTGAGCGGCTGACCAACATGTGGCAGCGGCCGCTGGACCAGGCGCTGGACCGCGAGCAGCTTGGCGAGCAAAATACGCGTCGCTCGGCCGAGGCGGTAGCGGGCGCGGTGGACGAAGTGATCCTGAACCTGCTCAACCAGCCAGATCCGGAGCGCGAGGCGGAAGGGGTGGTGCGTGACCTGAGCGCTTTTATGCTCCGGGCCGTGGCGTTTCGGGGGTAAAGCTTTGCCACGAATTTCACGAATTACACAAATTGTAAGGCAAAAAACTGCGTCATCTGTATTCATGTGCGTCCTATTATTTTAGGAGCCGTCGATGTCCAGGCCGATTAAGGAATATGGTATTCGTTACACTGCCGGGGTTGCGCGGCGGGCGGCGGCGGATGTTACGGATTTTTTGCTGACATTCTGGTCGCAGACGGTCGCGGTGCACAATGTTGAGGACGACCCCGCCTACCAGGTGCACGACGTCGATTTGTTGTGGACGCTTCTGGACAAAGACGGCAGCCTGCGCATCATCCCCGTGGAAATCAAAGGAGATAGCTACCATCGCACCGGTAATTTTTTCTTCGAGACGGTGAGCAACGAGGGGCGCGGCACCGAGGGCTGCTTTCTCTACACGCGAGCCGAGTGGCTCTTCTACTACTTTGTGGACAGCGGCGAGCTCTACTGCCTGCCGATGCACGGCGTGCGTCCCTGGTTCGAAGAAAACCTGCTGCGCTTCGAAGAACGCCGCACCAGCACGCCCGTGGACAATGGCAAGGACCACTACATTACCATCGGACGGCTGGTGCCGATCCAGACGGTGTTGGAGGAGGTGGTGGGGGTGTTGTACTACCAGAGATCAGAGAGTGGGGACTGGAGGGCTGGAGATTGGAGATTAGAGATTGGAGATTAGTTCTCCCGTTTCTAGTTCTTCAATCTCCTATTATCTATAGTTTTGTCGGGTATAATGTTTTTGAGAGCCACCAACGCTTGATAAGGCAATTGATTTGTGGAACCTGTAAAGTCTGAAGTCGTCGAAAAATTGATTACCGGGCGAGAATTGCTGGAGATGGGCGATATCGGGCCGTGTGAGTTGATTGATGGACGGATCGTGCCTATGAGCCCTACCGGATTTGAACACGCAAACATTGAGGCGAACCTGGCCTTTGAATTAAAGCGTTTTGTGCGCGAACGGGATCTTGGCACGGTGATTGTCGGTGAAGCAGGCATCTATACGCGGCGGGACCCCGACCGCGTCCGCGCCGCCGACGTGGCTTTTGTTTCACACGAGCGGACTCCAGAACGGGAGCAGGGGTTTCTGGAGGTTGCGCCGGAGGTGATCGTCGAGATCGTGTCGCCCGGCGATTCATGGCAGGATCTCTGGGAGAAGATTGAAGAGTACTTCACCGCCGGGGCTGAGCAGGTCTGGATTGTCGAACCCCGGAACCGTGCAATCCGCGTCTATCATTCTCCGATCGAAATGGAACTCTTCGGCCCAAATGACCGGCTAATCGCGACCGGAACGTTGGAGGGGTTTGAGGTTTCTGTCGCAGAGTTGTTTTAGGAATAGAGAGTGGAGATTAGTCCTCCAGTTCTCTAATCTCCATCTACGGAAAATCACCCGGTCCTGGTCCTCCGAACGGGTCACATTGCGGCAGATATGGTTTTCTGAGGCAGACTGGGGGGTCGACGATGGGGGTCGGTACAGGGGGGGGCGTCACAGCAGGGGGGATTACCGGACGTGTTTCCACTTCTATCGACCTCTGTGTGATGTTGTTCGCCAGGTTTGGGCCTCGTTCCGGCGGTGTGGTTTCCAGGATTCGTCCAATTACCGTCCAGCGGCCGGGCTGGGGATAGGTGCGGGCGAAGCTGAATTCAACGGTGTCTCCCTGCGCGAGGTCGATTGCTTCGTCGACATTCTCGATAGGAACATCGGGGTGGCCGAAAGATAGTTCAAATATCACGCGATCCACCTCAGCGCCCTGGTTGGAGATCTCCACAATAAACTCAGACGGCTCGCCAACCACGGAAGGCGATGGCGACACTTCTAGTCTGCTGATCACCAGGTCAGGACCCTGTCCTATTAACTCGATGATGCTTTCTAGCTCCTGGCTGATAGACGGATAGCGCACCGTGATGGGCTGCGCGCCGGTCAGCTGGCTGGCCTCCGCAGTTAGCGTCACCACAACCTGACGCTCCTGTGCGATCTTAACCGGAACGCTGACATCTCCGACGGTCACCTCGGGCTGCTCGTCCGGCAGCCGCGAGCCAATGAGCGTCAGTTCACGTTCCTGTCCGACTGAAACCGTGTCAGGCACAACCGCAAATATTTGGGGCGTCAGGTTTTCGTCGAGGCGCTGCTCGAGGGCCGGCACCGTGCGGACCATAATGGCCCTGCGCAGCGGCGGCCAAAAGAGGAGCAGTAAGCCAATAATGAGCAAGAAAGCAGCAATTCCAGACAGAATGCCTACGCGCTTCGGCGGAATCAACTTCTCCGTTTGAAGAATCGAACCTGCCTGGCTGTAGGCGATGAGCAACACGCCGGCCAGAAACAGCAGGGCGACGATCGAGATGATTGTCTCCCACAGGTTGTCTATCACCCACACACCTGATTCGGCGGCGACAATCACTAACTGCTCGGTTCTTTCCACCAGATAGTCAATCGTCAGGCGTAGCTGTTGCGCGGCCTGCTCGATAACGTTCAGGGCCGCCTCTTGCACGACGCCAATAGTGCGCTGCAATTCCTGGTTGATAGTGATTATCAGATTGTATGCTCGCCCAAATTGGCCCGCGGCGAGCCGATCAAGGCTCTCCAGGGTCAGGTTCAGATTGTCCTGGTACTTTTCCTCAATGAGCTCGATGATGCGCTCGATTTCCATCCGCGCCTGGATCAGCCGTTCACGCGCGGCGTCGTCTACCTGATCGATTGTGTCGTCAATCGCATTTTTCGCCAGCGTACCCGCTATCAGAAGCGCGCCAACGGTTATGACTGTGCCAAAGATCGCCTTCTTCTCGGTGGCGTGTACAACTTTGACGCCTTCAAGGTGGGCAATCGGCGCAAGCAATATGGCGATGGCAAGACAGAAGCGAATTAGACGCGAGAAGGTATGCCAGTTGCTGGCGTGCGGTTGGTTATACATTCTGATACATCTCCATTCCTGGCTGCAGGGCGGCACAACATCGCGGACGAAGGTTTCTATTCAGGTTTAAACCGGGGCTACTATTCGTGCTTCTTACTTAGTCCACACTACAACAAGCTGGACGCCGATGTCAAGGACCAGTTGAAGGGCTCAATCGCCGCCATAATGCGCAGGGCCGTATCAATTAGTGGTTGCCTCTCCACCCTATTACCTGTACACGAACAACGGCGCATAAATCCAGAAAACCGGCTCCACGACCACCTCCGTACTGTCCGTCGCCTCCCCGCCATCGCCGTCCGTCACCTGCGCGCTCACCGTGAAGCCGCCGGCGCTGACGAACATACAAGCGGCGTTGTTGCCCGGCTGCGGACCAACCTCATATTCGCCATCGTTATTGCAATCAAAGGCGTAACTCAGCGGGTCGGCGTCCCCCGCCACGTCGGTGGCCTCCACCGTAATCGTCACGCTGTGGGCCTCCACAACCGGCCCGTCGTTGCTCACCGAGCTAATCGTGGGCGCTACGTTTGCCACGTCAATCGTCGCCGTGACCACGTCGGTCAGGAAGCCGTCGTCCATTGCCTGCAGTGCTATGGTCACCATATCCGGTCCGTCAAGCGCCGCCGTCGAGAAGGTGGGCATGATGCCCGTGGCATCGTCATACTGCCCGTCGTCATCGAAGTCCCAGGCATAGGTTAGCGTCTCCTGGTCCTGCGCTACGTCCGTGGTCCCCGAAGCATCAAGTATCACGCTGCCGCCCTCGTCTACTGCATAGGGACCGCCGGCGTCGGCGACCGGCGCCAAATTGTCGACGA
>JAICPS010000051.1 GCA_025929715.1 Anaerolineae bacterium
AGGCGATGGTCGGCGATTCGCCTTCGAGAATGACGATAGGCGCTAGCATAGGAACAATGACATACCATAAGAATATCAGCATACCAAGGCCGGTAAACCAACCGAAGCAGGGAATCAGCCACCATATGGCCAGCGCGCTGGCCAGCACGACCGCCAGTAAAAGCGCCCCTACGACCGACAGCCACTTTTCCTTTATGCTACGATAAGCAGCCCCGATCGATGAGGATGGATACCCAAGATAGCTGCCGGCGATCGCGGACGTCAAAGCTGACGTTGCGACGCCTTGGAGCAGGATGAAGCCAATAATACTTACAAGGCTGTTCAGGCTCGCGCCGATGAAATAGGACGGACCAAAGATCTCGAATGGATCTGAGGGCGCTGCGGCAGGGTTGTTGAGGAAATCGCCGATACTCGTAAAAGTGCCGGAAAACGTGGTCAACGATATCAGGATCTGAATCAGGGTAATTGGAATCTGCACCACCGCGACAATGCCCACGAATTGCAGAAAATTGCGACGGTAAAGGTGAATGGCGCGATCAAGGATTTCTCCCAGCCTTAGTGGGCGGAGGGTAGGTCCGGCGTTAACAGTCATGCATTCAACCCCTGGCTCGAATAGCAATACCTAATTTTACCTAACGACTCAGGCTTGGCTAAGGTACTCAGGTCTTAGCATACTGGCAGCCGGTACACAAGAATGTTAACACATCGCGTCGCAACCGCGCGTGATGAGCCGAAAAAGAGCGGGCCATCCAACGGTCGATGGCCCGCTCGCTAAACAAAAGCCCTGCGATTTGTATGACTGGCGCCGAAAAGCCCCTCAGTAACGCAAGAGGGCGCCAATACGACCGGCATTTTCAAGCTGTGAATTTTCGCCGACGACCTCGACGTGTCCGCCCTGTTCCACGGTGCGCTTGACGGCCTCGTCAACGATGTCCGCTACGGTTTCGAAAGAGTTTTCACCGAACATTTCATTGTCTTCTGCCGTCGCAAGGTAACCGGAAGACGCGTGTCTGAAACCAGAAGCACGATAACCATCGCTGACGACAAGTGTGTCCACACGACCGTCTGAAACCATGCGCAGGGTTGGCGCAAGGCCGGTAACGGCGCTCCCCCCACCATGTGCGGACGTGATCATGCGCTCTATTAGTCGTTGCTCGCGCTCGGCATTCAGTTTGTGGAGGAGATCTAACGTATGCTCGCGTACTTCCGATTCGCCCGCGTCCATATCCATGGGGAACGTGCCGGCGATTGTGCTTTGTAGCCGTTTTGGCAGCATTTCGCGAAACTGCGCCACGTTTTCGCTCGTGCCTCCGATAAACAGTCGTCGAATGTCCTTCCGCGCAAAAAAGCGCGTGGCGTCTTCAGCGGCCTCGCGCATGTTACGCTGGGCGTGTTCATCTTCCTGTCGCGCTCCCCCAATACCCCCACGCATTCCGGCAGCTGACGATCCACGCCCATGCTTTAGTTTGCGAATATCTTCGCCCATTGTGCCGGCAGCCTGCTGCAACTCGCCGAGATGGAACTCGAAAAAACGCGCCCCCACTCGATCGATGAGGATAACGCCATAGTTGGCATAATATTTCATCAGGTGTAGCAACGGCTTTACATATGGTTTAGACCCTACCCGAATCCGATTTCTAAACGGCACGGCGACCTGATAAGAGCGGAAGAAATCCTCCGATGAGCAGGAAAAGATCGCGACCCCAGCTTTGCGCCAATCATGTACAAGCTCGAAGTGCTGCTCGATCCGGGACATATCATCTTCCAGTTTGCCGTCAACTTCCTTGAGTAATCCGCGAACCTGCAGTCTGATCGTCTCGATGGAATTCTCGCCAAGATCTGCATCCAGGTAGAGACTCAATACGTGTCCGTCGTTTGATTCGAAGGACAGCAGTTCGTCCAGGTTTTCCTCGGTGAACATGTTTTCCTCCAATTGTTAGCATTCGGGGCCGAATGTAGCCAAACTTTTCGCGTGCGCGACTGTTTTATGGGCGCTCGCTCAACGTGAGCGGTATAGTGATCGTCTCTCCGCCACGGACAACGGTGAGATCGACAGTCTGTCCAACTTCGGTCTCGAACACGAGATAACTGAGCAAATCGGTAAATTCCTGCACTTGTTGCTCGTCAATGCCAATGATGAGATCGCCTCCGGGCGTCTCTTCATTCTGAGCCGGTACGATCCCGGCATGGTCCGCCGGACTTCCCGGTGTAACCGATGTCACATAGACGCCGTTGGCCTGCGGGAGCCCGAGCCGCTCCTGGCGCTCTAGGTCAATGGGGCCGCCACTGGAGCCGATGCCCAAATACGGATAAGAATAAGATCCGTTGGCAATCAGAGACGGTGCGATGCGCTTTACAGCAGCCACAGGAATAGCAAAGCCGACCCCTGTATTAAGGCCGGTACTTGATCGGATCGCGCTGTTTACGCCGACAACCTGACCACTAAGGTTCAACAGTGGTCCGCCTGAATTACCCGGGTTGATAGGGGCGTCGGTCTGAATGACTTCAGGAAGAGAGTAGAAGCCTCCGTTCTCCGCCAGGCGCTGCGAAATAATGCTGCGACCCAGACCGCTGATTATACCGAACGACAGTGAACCTTGTTCTTCGAACGGGTTTCCGATGGCAACGACAAATTGCCCGACTCGCAGCGAGTTGAAATCTGCCAGTGTCAGTGGCTCCACACCGGATGGCAGCGATTCTACCTTTAAGACTGCCAGGTCGCTATCTACATCAGCGCCAACCAATTCACCACGGCGCCGCGTGCCATCGGAAAACTGGACCTCGTAGCTGTCGCCATCAGCCACGACGTGATTGTTGGTCACTACATGACCGCTACTGTCGTAAACGAATCCGCTGCCGCTTCCTAAGCGAAGAGAACCCTCACCAGTGACAATAAAGACGACAGCTGGATTCGCACGCTCATAAAGATTGACGAGAGCGGCTTCCAGGTCGGTGTTGATTGTTGTAACCGTTGCCGGCCCTGTAACAACCGGCTGAACACCCGAATCTTCAACCTGGGCCCGAACAGTCGCCACGGCGGCGTCTACCAGCTCGTCTCGACTTATCTCTGGATCGCTTGTGTCACGGCCGGCCGGAGCCAGACTATTGCACGCGAGTCCGGCGAGTAGCAGAAATGAAACAAACAGAAGCAAGCGAGATCTGCTCATGCAGTAATCCTTTTATTTTGACGAGATAGGCAGCCGGAATGGCGAGCACCGTAGAGGAAGTTGGCTGCATTAACCCACCGCCAGATTGAAAAGCATTCCAGAGGACATCATCATTCTCATTTTATGTCTCGGCAAGAAGTTGTGTCAAGAGGACCGGCTGCTTCTTACTCAACACTAACGGCTTCGTCGCTGCCTTGTACTTCGACGCTGGGACCTGGCTGGGCCAGCACGCGCGCGACAGAGCGCAGTGCCATCCACCATTGGTCGCGAGGACGTCGTTCCCTGCGATCCATCATGTGTGGTACTTCGTCGAGATTGGTGAACCCCATCTTGCTTCCGAGAAGGCCCGCAACGGCGCTCTGAGGTTCGTCCGTTTCAATCTGCCCCTCAAGGTATTCGATACAGTCCGCCGCGAGCCGGCTGGCGAGGTTTCGATCAAACGGTGTCGGATTGCCGCCTTGCTGTATGTGACCGAGGATTGATTGACGAACGTCGAACAGCTTTCCACCTTCCTCCTCAAAGAGCGCCGCCATGAATCGCGTATCATAGGTGGGATTGGCGAGCTCGTTGCGGATCATCACGCCAAGTCGTTTGCCATGTGTAAACCCTTCGATCAATTGACGCACATCTTCCTCAAGCTCGGCAAGCGTTACGCCTTCTTCCGCCAAATAAACGCGTTCGGCTCCGCTAGCCAGGGCGCCCATCAGAGCCAGATAACCACATTTACCGCCCATCACCTCTACCACAAAAACACGTTTGGAGGCAACGGCCGATTGTTTTATCTTATCAATGGCTTCGACAATGCTGTTTAACGCTGTATCGGCGCCAATGCTAAGTTCTGATGCCGGCAAATCGTTATCGATGGTAGCCGGCATACAGACAATTGGCAGATCAAATGCCGGGTATTGGCTGCGCATACGATATAGATCCAGCGCCGCCTCGTAACCCGACCAACCGCCAATAATCAGGAGCGAATCTATTTCATACTTTTCCAGATTTCGTGCTATTGCATAATAGTCGCTTCCTGAAGGTTTCTTACGATTCGTACCGAGCTCTGCGCCGCCGCGAATTGCCCAACCATTCACACTCATCCAATCTAGGGCTTGGATGCTGCCGTCGATCAAACCTTGAAAACCATGAGAGACGCCAAAGACCTGATGCCCGCGATCGATACCAAGGCGAACGACGGCACGGACGGCTGTGTTCATCCCGGGAGACGGGGCGCCTGCATTCATTACAGCCAGGCGCAGGCTGGCCCGACCCGGTACTGGTTCATGTGGTTCGGCTCGAACCAGGGTACGCAAAGTCTGGAAAGCGTCAATAAAACCTTTGCCACGCAACTCCATTGCTTTTTCGAAATTTCGTTCTCGTAGGGCAGCGTCCAGGGCCGCATTTCTTTCGAGGCAAGTTTGTAACGGTGATTGTGAAATGCGATTGCCGAGAATGCCGATGACTGGCACGGGCGAATCTGGGCCCATCTGCAAAATGACCTCAACCGCTGCCGCGCCCGACAGGGTCGCCAAATTCCGGTCAAAGGCGCTTGGCGCGCCGCCGCGCTGGACGTGCCCAAGAATCGTCAATCGCGCCTCCAGGCCTAACTTCTCTTCCATGACGGACGCAACGTGCTGGCTAGAAATCGGATTGCCATGCCAATCGCGCGCGCCTTCGGCGACTATCACAATACTATCGCGCCGGCCCAACTCTCGGCCACGTTTCAGCACTGCGCACATCTTGTCCTCCCAGTCGTCGAGCATCGGAGGGGCTTCCGGGATTAGTACCCAGTCAGCGCCCGTTGCCAGCGCGGCCATCAGCGCAAGGTAACCGCTGTTTCGACCCATTACCTCTACGACAAAGCTTCGCTGGTGACTGGCAGCAGTGCTAGAAATGGCGTCCACGGCATCTGTAATTCGGTGTAGCGCGGTATCGGCGCCAATTGTGACGTCGGTGCCAAACATGTCGTTGTCAATGGATCCGACCAGCCCGACGATTGCCAGATGGCGGTACTCGTCGGCAAGCGTCTGAGGGATACGCTCCTCACTGACCAGTTCGGCGAGCAGCTCCGGCCATTCGCTTCGAAACAAATTGGCGCCCGACAGACTGCCATCCCCGCCAATAATGATAACTCCTTCAATCTGATTAATGAGCAGGTTGTAGGCAGCGGTCCGGCGTCCATCGCGCGTACGGAATTCGGCGCATCGTGCGCTGCCGATAATCGTTCCACCACGATGAAGAATGCCCCCTACATCGTTCCAGGTAATAGGACGAATCCGATCTCCGCCATCAACCATGCCCTGGTATCCTTCGTAAATGGCAAACGTTTCAATACCACGGTCCAGACCCGTACGTACCACCGCGCGAACAGCCGCGTTCATTCCGGGCGCGTCACCACCGCTGGTCAGAACTGCGATCCTTCTCATCAAATCTTTCTCAAGCAATCATTCTCGTTTGTCGCGACTATTTCGCGTAATCAGTCGCTACGTTCGACGTCGGCCTTTGCGTCTGGTATAATTTTAACACCATTTTGTGGCCCTCGTAGTTCAATGGATAGAACAGTCGCCTCCTAAGCGACCGATGATGGTTCGAGTCCGTCCGGGGGCAAATCGTCAGAGGGTGCTGACGGGGTCAATATCTAAGAGCCAGGGCCGGGGCACCTGAAAGTCCTGCAACAAGCGCACAGGATCAGGGGAGCGAACCAAGATTTGCCAGCGGTAACGCCCATCAATCCGGTTAAAAAAGGGAGGCGCCGGACCGATAATTTCCGTGGCGCCCAGCGCTCTATCACGACTGTGACGCCGCAACGAGGTCGCCAATTCCTCACCCTTGCGCCGGCCCCTGTCATTAACCGGATCCACGAGTAGGAGTTTGGCAAGGCGACGGAAAGGCGGATAACTATGCTGTGTGCGGAAACGGATCTCCTCAAGGTAGAAACTGATATAGTCGTGTTCGGCCGCAGCCTGAATGGCATAATGTTCGGGCTTGTAGGTCTGCACGATGACGCGGCCACCTAACAGGCCGCGCCCGGCGCGCCCCGCAACCTGAGTTAGGATCTGAAACGTCCGCTCGCCCGTGCCAAAATCGGGGAGGCCAAGCGAGACGTCTGCTGAAATGACTCCTACTAACGTTACCAGGGGGAGATCCAGACCTTTTGCAATCATCTGTGTCCCGACAAGGATGTCGGCTTCGTGGTTTATGAAGCTTGCCAACAGTTGTTCGTGTGAATCCCGGCCCCCTGTCGTGTCACTGTCCCAGCGTACAGTGCGCGAGTCGGGCCAACGCTGTTGTACCAGTTGCTCCAGCTCTTCTGTGCCAAGCCCGAAGTATTTAATTCGATGTGAACCGCACTGTGGGCAGTTAGCGGGTTGAGCTTCGCTACGCCCACAATGGTGACATAGTAGAGCCGACCCCGAGCGATGGAACGTAAGGGGTACGTCGCAACGCGGGCATTTTAGTACATGCCCGCAATCTCTACAGAGCACGAAGGTCGCGGTTCCGCGCCGATTTAGAAAGAAGATGGCCTGCTCCCCGCGTTGCAACGTTTCGTCTACAGCGTTCTGAAGTATGCGACTGAAAACACTACGATTTCCGGCCCTTAACTCCTGGCGCAGATCGACAATTTGCACGGGTGGTAAAGGAATTGACATCGTTTCATCCGGATCGTCGTCTTCATGGGCATAACGGCTGTCGATCTGCAAGCGCGCCGCCTGGGCCTCGATGCGCGTGCGATGCCCCATTACTCTGCGTGGGAGTTCCAGCAAATGTAATCGTCCGGCGCGCGCGTTGTGATAGGTTACAAGATCGGGGGTGGCGCTACCCAGAATGACCGTTGCGCTGACGATGCGACCCAGTTCAATCGCCGTCGCTCGAGCGTGATAGTAAGGAGGAGGAACGGGCGGTCCCTGTTTATAGCTGTGGTCGTGTTCCTCGTCTACGACGATAATGCCCAGATTGGGAAACGGGGTGAACAACGCGCTGCGCGGTCCCACCACAATATCGAAGAGACCCTGGCGTGCCCGGCGCCAAGTATCATAACGCTCGCCGTCGCTAAGCTGGCTATGCAGCACGGCGACCCGGCCGGGAAAGCGCGCTGCAAACCGGCGCACAGTTTGTGGTGTAAGCGCAATTTCCGGCACCAGGACGATCGCCTGTTTCTCCTCCTGTAAGGCGCGATCAATCGCCCGCATGTAAATCTCTGTCTTACCACTTCCGGTTACACCGTGAAGTAGGAACGGTTCTGGCGTTTCGGCCTTACCCTCTTGCATGTGTAAGTCAATGCTCTGCCAGGCGCGTGCCTGGTCGGTGGTCAGATGTGGCGGCTCGCTGGGCATGAAATCACGATCTGCAAGTGGATCGCGCCAGACCTCTTCAGCACCGAAACGAATCAGGCCATGTTCACTCAGCCGCCGCAGGTGATAAATGCTGCTGTCCGTCGCCGCGTAAAGGTCGCTAACCGGGACCGGTTGGGCCTCATGCGCGAGATGGCTTAAGATGGCCCAGTATCTTTCTCCATTGCGTAATCGAAAAATATGTTGCAGCGCTTGCTGGCGTGGTAACGATAAATTTAGCGCGGGCTGCTGTTCGATCCTCTGCGCCAGATTCAGCGCTTCCAACTGGGCGACGGCACTAGGATTGAGTGCGTCGGCCGCCGCCGGTAGTTGTTCGTATACGCTCTGTAGCGCCAACGGCACTTCGCGCTCCTCTTCGGCTGGTACGACCAATGACGTTTGTGACGTCCGTTGCACTAGCCCTTCCTGGATTAAAGCGTCAACATGCTCCTGCCTCGCCCCGGTTTCCTCGAGAACTTTTGCCTCCAGGGGTAACGGATCGACGCTTTGTCCCAAAAAGTAGATTACCTGAGACTGCTTCGTATCCTGGCCAAGCTCCATTGCCCGCGCCCATATTTGCCTGGGTCCTGCGATGAGTTCTGCGGTACGGATTTTTCTGGGTCGCGCTCGAGGCGGTTCAAGATGGCTGCCCTTAAGGATGATCTCGCGCTTAGCGAGCTGGTTGACAGCCTTCTGCCATTCCGGGCGCATCTTTTTGGGCAACAACTGTTTCAGCTTTCTACCGCGCAAATCGCCGCGTTGGCGGATCAGCTCAATGATTGCTTCCTGGACGTCTGTCAGTCGCCCGCCGCCATCCCAATGCGGGTTAATGTCGATGGTCACGTCCGCCCAGCGCGTCAGGCCTGGAGGTAACATCAAGCGAATGCATGCGTTCAAGGGCGTAAGGTAATGCGAGCTTAACCAAGCGGCCAGTTCGATTTGCCAGGGAAACAGGACTGGAATGGCGTCAATAATGGAGATGATTGGCTTTGTTTCTTCAACCGGCGCATCGTCGTCAAGCGCGATGACGATTCCCTGGGCCAGGCGGCGCCCAAATTCTACCTCCACAAGGTGGCCCATGGTAAGACGCTTACTCATGTCCGAGGGAACATGATAGTGGAAGGTGCTCTCCAAAGGGGCTTCGATGTTGATGACCAATTCAGCATACATAGCATGAATTATAACAATTGTTGCTGATAGTAGTCTTTACCTCACATAGCTCATATGTTCTGTCACTTGAGTATACCAGCATTTGCTTCTCCTGGCAGCAAACTTGTCAATTCCAGGTCTGCACACTAACATTTGGTCTCGACAGCATGGCTAACGACAATGTCTACGACCACATCCAACGAAACTGCCTTCTACCTGGATCAGGAACACCCTGGGGTACGTTATAGTGTTGTTCTTATCCTGCTGATTGCATTTGTCGGCAGTTTTGCGGCGATTAACGCCGCTTTGCGCGAGGCATATCCCACCCTAAACACAACAGTGATTTTGGCCTGCCTGGGGGCCATACCCGTGACGTTGCTGTTCTCGGCTATGGGAGAGTGGCTTCTCAAACGCACCTGGCGGAGTGGAAGGATTTTGAAGATAGGTTCGAATTTCATCACACTGCAATCGCCGGGTCGGCATGACCGGCTGATCGACTGTGGTAAAAACGTAAACCAATTATGGTGGAGACTCCCGCTCGCAGGTTATCCGCGAGGTGGCAGGGAACGGCGTATCCCAGCGAGTTGGTATTGCCTGGCAGGTCAGTTACAACAGGACGACACGCGCATTGTCGTCTACTGTTACGCACCTGCCCGGCACATGCGGACATGGCTAGACCACTATGAATTCGAAAAGCTCAAACCGGAAGATGTCTACGACACTTCATTCGCCGCACGCCTCGGTTCGCCAAGGCGTCCGGAGGTTCCGCCCGAAGTCGTCGCGGGCAAACAAGGTCGTTTTTGGCTCGCAGAACGAAATCGCTGGCGCGAAGGTGTGGAGTTGACACACCAGGACTTTCGAGAGCTATTGAAATTAGTGCGCGCAACGTGAACGGCGACTGACGAATGAGGAGATAAGATGTTTGATTTCATTACTGAAGAACATGAGATGATCAGACAGGCAGCGCGTGATTTTGCCCAGAGCGCCATCGCCCCTATTGCCGCCGACCACGACGAAAGCGGTGAGTTTCCTCTCGAGACAGTTCGGCAGATGGGCACGTTGGGATTTATGGGCATCGAAATACCAGAAGAATATGGCGGTGTGGGCATGGATACCATTGCCTATGTCCTGGCCATGGAAGAAATCAGCAAGGTCGATGCCAGCCACGGTACCATTATGTCTGTGAATAACTCCCTAGTTTGTCACGCATTGTTGAAGTACGGAACCGAAGAGCAGAAGCAAAAGTACCTTGTCCCGGTGGCAAGCGGTTCGAAAATCGGCGCGTACAGCCTGACGGAGCCAATGAGTGGTAGCGATGCGGGGAACATGCGTAGTCGCGCGGTTCTAAGCGAAGACGGCAGCCACTATACAATAAACGGGCGGAAGTCATGGGTCACATCGGCGCCCGTGGCCGACATCATTTTGCTCTTTACCATGACCAGCCCGGAGCGGGCGCATCGCGGGATAACGGCCTTCATTATTGAGACCGATCGAGAGGGTTTTGCCCGCGGCAAAACGGAGCCAAAGCTGGGTATACGGGCCAGCGCAACCAGTGAGATTACTTTTGACGACTATTGCAGTCCTGTGGACAACCGCCTTGGCGAGGAAGGGGAAGGGTTCAAGATTGCCATGGCCGTTCTGGACGCCGGCCGCATTGGCATCGCGGCGCAGGCGTTGGGCATTGCGGAGGCGGCGATGGAAGCCAGCATCAAGTACGCGCAAGAAAGAGAAGCATTTGGACAAAAGATAGGAGAATTCCAGATGATTCAGCAGAAGCTGGCGGACATGAAATGCCGCATCGATGCCAGCCGGCTGCTGATTTATCAGGCAGCGCTCGCCAAAATGAAAGCGTCGAAAGCGGGCGGGCGCTATACGCTGGAGTCGAGTGTTGCCAAGCTTTATGCCAGCGAGACTGCAATGTGGGTGGCGACGCAGGCAGTACAAGTGCACGGTGGCATGGGTTATAGTAAGGAGTTACCAGTCGAGCGGTATTTCAGAGATGCGAAGATCACCGAGATATACGAAGGTACCAGTGAGATTCAGCGCCTGGTGATTGCGCGCCATCTGACTGGCCTGCGGTAGAGTCGATACCTGCCCGCTAGTTCCAAAGTGACGGGCACCCGACGACTAAAGCAAAATGAGGTGTCCCGTAACCGGGCGGTTACGGCGACACCTCGAGGGGGGGAGCCACTAACATTATTGCATACTTCAAAGATTTGTCAACATCAGACACCAAGATCGAGCGCCAATTGCTGAATTTCGCCGGGCAGGGGCTTTTCTGCGCGAAAGCACAGATAGAAGTCGCCGATGTTTTCTTCGCGAGCGATTCTGAATCCAACGTCGCGCACAAGCTGTCTCCAGTAATCTGGCGGGGGTAAGCGTAGCGCGGCGGGCCCGATCAACATTAGCTGGGTGCGCGTGCGGGCGGGTTCAGCAATCAGCAGTTGGCCGCCCGGCTGTAGAATGCGGTACATTTCGCTTAACAGCAATTTTCGGTCGCCGTGCTGCCAGAATTCGAATAGAGTGAAGCTGGTGGCGGCCACGGGAGCGCTATGGTCGGGAAGTGGAAGCAGATCGATGTTGCCATCGAGCCAGGTAAGCCGCGGATCGGGCTGGCCGAGAGGTGTGGGACGGCGCTGCCGCGCGAGCGCGCGGCCGGGCGCGAGTTGTGGATTATAAACGTCGATGGCGCGGACGTGCCCACGCGTCAGGCGGCGGCTGAGCTGGATAGGTGTGTCGCGCAACCCCAAGCCAACGTATACGAGGTCATCAGTCGGCTGGATGTGGCCGAGTTCGAAGATGACATGAGAGGGTTGGGAGTGGCGGCGGTTGAACTGTTCGTTTGCCGCCCAAAGCGAAGTCGTGAAGAAGTATGACAGGATAAGGAGTACAATAAGTCCCAGGAAGACGAGCGACCAGGCGCCCACTTCGACAGCCAGTATGATAAGTAGTAGGGCGCCGAGCGCACCGCCGGCAAAGCCAATGAGATAAGTGGGCCAACGGGCCCTAATGTAGCGTAGCGTACCGTTGGACTGGGAATCGGTGTTCACAGCCCTGATTCTACCACAAGTAAAAAGGGCTACGGAGGCATTACTGCATCTTGAAAAAGGTGAGGCAAATGGCCCATGTCGTGGCCGAGCCGCAGCCTATAGGCTCGCGCCTGGCTGCCGAGTGCTGCCAAAAAGTCGATATGCCCGCCTAGCGTGCTCGTATCCCAACGATCGACGCTTTCTTCCATGAGCCGAGCAAGCGCCAGAGGTGCGTCAAGGGGCTCGAGGGTACTTTGAGATACCTCGGTCACAGTCGGAAAGCAGATAGCCGTTACGAGCATTGGCTCTGACCACTTTTCGGGTCCAAGAGATAGACGCTCTTTACTCTGTATTGACTGCGCCTCTTGTGGTTTTGACAAAAGTTCGCGAAGTGTGGGCAAGAGCTGGAAGGAGTTTGGACGGACGGTGAGTTCCGCAGCGGTTGGATGAGCTAGAATGCCGGGGCCGGACGGCGCCAGGACAACCACGTCGCTGGCCAGGTGTTTCCAGCCGGCCAGAAGCAGGGCCAGAGCGGACGTCGTCTTACCGCTATGTGAAGGGCCAACAAGCAGAAGCGCGCCGTCCGGAGTGGCCACTGCCGCCGCATGCAGCAGGTAGCGCCGTTTGCGGCGCAGCATGGGGGCCAGTGAGGTAAACGTCACGTCCTCCAGCCGGCCATGATGAAAGATGTCAGCCGTGACCGATCCGCGCGCCGTGCCGGCCTGCTCCGGCGCCAGGCGCACGAGCGCACCCTGCGGGAAATGGAGGTGGAACGCGCCGGTAGAATCGCGGTATACGTCGACCGTGCCCTGAGGATCTTTGTAAACTAGGTCGTCTTCGGGCGGAAGGGAAAGTGACTGAGCTGGCTGTAGCTTCAGGACGACGCGCTCGTCGCCGGATTGGCAGTTGCCGTCCAATTCACGCTTGGCGGGCGCGGGTCTGTTGCCAAATATCTGTTGCCAGGAAGAATCGATCAGCCGGCTATCGGTCTGCAGGAGAACCTCAATTCCACCCAGACGGAGCAGCATGATGAATGTTGGCCTTCACTTGCAAACAGTTATTCTGTCTGGGCAGCCAGTTCGGTCACTGTCTGCTCGAACACCTGGTAGGGCTGGGCGCCGGACAAAAAGTGACCGTTGATGAAGAAGCCTGGGGTTCCTCGGATGCCGAGGCGAGCGCCCTCGTCAAGATCGGCCATTATCCCGGCCTGGTGCCGGTGGCTTTCCAGACATGATGCGAAGATATCCGTGTCGAGGTTTAGTTCCGAGGCGAAGCCGGTGAAGATTTCTGCGGCGTCACCACGTCCGCTCCACTCACCTTGCCGCGCGAAAAGCATGTCGTGCATGCGTAAATAAGCGCCCTGGTCGTCGGCGCAGCGAGCGGCTTCCGCCGCAATCATGGCTTGCGGATGGATGTTCGTCAGTGGGAAATCCTTAAAAACATATAAGACCCGACCGGTCTCGACGAAGTTTTTGAGGATCTGAGGATAGGTTTGCTGGAAGTGACGCGAGCAGTAGGGGCATTGAAAGTCGGTATATTCGACGATTACCACAGGCGCGTCGGCATCGCCTACGCGTGGCGCGTCGCCCAGCGAAACGTCGACCGGCTGTGAAGGATCCGGCTCCGGTTCCTGCACGTAAGCTTCGGACAGGCGATCCTCTTTCGCAAGACCGATAGCAAGGTCAAAAATTTCGAGCGGCTGCGCTCCTGGGACGGGATAACCGTTAATATAGAAGGTGGGCGTGGCGTTGACCCCCAGCGAGCGGCCTTCGACAAAGTTGGCCTCGACGCGGGCATCTTGGCGACCGCTTTGCAGACAGGCTTCGAAAGTGGCTGGATCGAGCCCCAGCTCGGCGGCGATGCGGCCGAAGGCTGCGTTGCTGTCCGCGTGAGCGCCATTTGCCCACAATGGCTGCCGCGCAAACAATTCGTCGTGCATTTGCCAGTAGGAATCCTGTTCACCTGCGCAGCGTGCAGCGCCAGCGGCGCTGCGGGCAAGCGGATGAATGCTTTCGATGGGGAAATCTTTGATTACGTAATAGACCTCCCCGGAGTCGATATACTGCTGGATCAGCTGCGGTAGCGTCTGTTCAGCATGGCGTGCGCAGTAAGGGCATTGATAGTCGGTAAATTCGACGATGGTCACCGGCGCCTGGGGATCGCCCATGGCTGCCGCATAGTCGTCGCTGAAGGCCGCGGGCGTTGGCACGACACCAGGCTGGGGTGGCTCAGAAGGCTGTTGCGCGCTGGTGAGCTGGCCGCCACTACTCACAGTTTCAATGGCCTGAGTGAATGTTTCCAACGGCTGCGCACCGGTCAGCGCCTGTCCGTTGATAAAAAAGCTGGGTGTACTGGTTACACCGCGGGCGGCGCCAATGCTGGATCCTTGCTGCACGCGTGCGGCAAACTGCCCGCTTTCGAGGCAGGTACGGAACTGCTCGACGTCCAATCCAATCTCGCCTGCATATCCCGTGAAAAGATCTGTGGTGTTACTCTGGCCAGCCCAGCCGTTGAGGTTTGCGAAGAGCGCGTCGTGCATCGCCCAGTAAGCGGCCGCGCCTTCTTCACCCGCGCAATATGCCGCCTCGTGGGCAGCGGGAGCCTGGGGATGGATGCTGCTTAACGGGAAATCGTAATAGACGAGGACGACCTCGCCCTTGGCAATCTGGTTCGTTTCTAATGAAGGTAGCGTCTCCTGTACGAAGCGATTGCAAAACGGGCACTGATAGTCGGAGAACTCTTCCATGACGATGGGGGCCTGCGGGTCGCCGCGAAATGCAAAGCCTTCCGAGGTGAAGCCAACCGGCAGGCCGTTCGCATCGACTTCCTGTGATCCGGGGGCGACTTCCAGACCCGAGTGGAAAGTAACTGCAGCTCCCTGATCCGCGATAGAGGCCGCGTCTTCTTCAACCTCAAGATCATCGGCCGGAGGAACAGTCGCCGTGGACGATGAGACGCCGGCTGATACATCGGTCCATCCGTCCCTACCGCTTTCCGTGCCGGCCGGGCCGCAAGCGACGAGCAGGACAATAGTCATAATCGAAATAAGTTGGCCGGCTGAAACCAGCAATTTGTATCGATGATTCTTTAGCATTACCTGATCCTGAGTCCGAGCCTCCGCCGCGAATTTCCGGGCACGGCTGGTCCCTTCCCCATTTAGATTCTGAAGGCATTATCACACATGTAACCATGGGGGTGCAAGTCTCCAAGGTCCCCGACGCCTAAAAACGCCCGCGATGTCAGGGCGTCAGCTAATATCGGTTGAAAAGTGCCGAGTACCTTTATGTCGATTTAGTCCATTCGTCGCAGATCACGCTTTGTGCTAGACTCATGTGATCATTTGTTTATGGTGAAGAAAAAGCAGCGCCTAACCAATCGTCTATATGAGAAGATTGCCGCGGTGGGAGCCGCATTCGCTATTTTGCTGTTGTTTGGTCACTTTGTGGTTGCGCGTCCCGCCGCCGCGCAGGTTCAAAATGGAATTAGCGAGCCGCAGGATGGAGCCGTCCTGACTGGAATCGTCAGCATCCAAGGCACGGCAACGCACGAGTCATTTTTACGTTATGAGCTGGCGTTCAACAGCGGCGCCGACTGGCTCGTGTTTGCCGAAGGTGACCAGCCAGTTGTGGACGGAACGCTTGCAATCTGGGATACGACCGTCGGACAGCCGGCGAGCCCGGTCTTTCCCGACGGCATTTATCAACTCCGACTTCGAGTCGTGCGCCAGGATTACAATTACGACGAGTATTTTGTCGGTAACTTAACCGTCAGTAACGCGACGACGCCAACGCCATCGCCTACGGCGACGATAGTGGGAGATGGCACGCCACAGCCCGGTACTCCGGGACCCGGCGCAACGCCCACAACCGGATTGGTGATCATACGGCCGACGCCATTGCCGTCGTTGACGCCTTTTCCAACACCTACGCCGCCGGCAACGCCAGCGAATGGTGTGAGTGCAGGTGGATCGGCGGGACTGGTCGATGAAACGACCGGCAGCGATAACGGCGGTCTGTTGCAGCGTTTTCTAGACCTTGACACCGGCCGCTTTGGTCGCGCCTTC